>QMLQ01000064.1 GCA_003646815.1 Deltaproteobacteria bacterium
AGCTGTGCCCGTGAAAGGCGATCAAATCGTCATAGGTTTGTCCCATTTTTTATCACCCACCTTTTTTAACTTCTGAGAAGTTTGTTGACACAGGATATCACGGCCGAGGGGCACTGCCAAGGAATTTCCCGGTTCTTGTCTCACATGGCGCATTAGCCCGCATTTCTCACGGTCAATCTACTGTGGTGGTGGATAGCCTCAACACTGCGAATACCTATGTCTCGAAACGAACCGGCACCCTCTCCCCAGTAATTCTTTCTTGACATATTTGGGAAAGATGCAACCATTAGCATTATGCGGTTTTCTTGATTGTCTTTGTTGTGTCCTGTTTTCAGCCCATTTTCCATGATTCCATTTCCGGAGAGACCAATGGGAATGACGGTCGATTTTTCCAAATCTTCAGCCTACCTGGACCTCTATCCTGATGTTCCCTTCGGCCTGACACTCGTTACGGGATGTACCAACCACCAGAATCCTGCTGGGTTTGATCAATACAAAAGAAAACACCTCCGGAAGATGAGAAAGCGGGAAACGCTCTTGGAAATCAAAGAGCGGATAGATATCTATGATCGGTTTTTCACCTCCTTCGGCCACGAATGCCCCCTTCCGGCTCACCTCAAACGAACCATTAACAGCGGCTTTCCCCGGTACAACCTCATGGTGGATGCACATTTCATGGCGGAGATGTGCGCAGGGATCCTGGTGGCTGTCACCGATTACCGGAAGTTTGAAGGTGGCCTGATGCTGGATCTTGCAAGGGAAGGCGAAAGCTGCCGGGGAATGGGAGGCCGTGAATTCCGCACAAAAGAAGGGGAAATCGTCTTCCGGGACGAAAAGGAAATCGTGTGTATCCTGTGTCAGGGGGCTGATGAAAAAACGAGGGTGAGGGACACGACCCGGGATGTGCTTTTTTATGCCTATGGTGTTCCCGGCATCGATCGGCGCTTCCTGGAAATGGGGCTGAACATTGCTGCAGAAACCATGACCGAATTTGGAGAAGGGACACTACAGTCATTGGGAATTTATTGAAAAAATGCTCACAGTGAGCAAATAGAGAAGGAGATTATACCATGAAAAAGTGGATACTGATCGGAGCAGGAGTAGTCGTTGCTGTTATTATTGTGGCGGTAATCATCATCGCGACGAACATTGGACCCATGATAAGAAAGGCGGTGAATACCTACGGGCCCGGCATCACCAAAACGGATGTGCGTCTGGGAGATGTGGACGTTTCCCTTTTCTCGGGCAAGGCAAAATTGAAGCAACTGTTCCTCGGAAACCCCCAAAATTTCAAGTCGCCTTATGCCATGAAGGTAGGCTCCATCCTCGTGGATATTGATGAAAAATCCATTACCGGGGATACCATCATCATCGATCGGATAGAGGTTTTGTCCCCTGACATCAGCTACGAAAAAATAAGGGGAAATGACAACTTTCAGGTCATCATGAACAACGTGCAATCATCTGTGGGATCAGAAAAGCAGGCCCCCAAGAAGCAGGAGGGGAAAAAGGAAGCGGGGAAGAAACTCCTGATCAGGGACTTTGTCGTAAAGGGAGGAAAAGTCAATCTTACCATGTCCCTTCTAGGGGGGAAGTCAATCAGTGCCCCCTTACCTGATATTCACCTGAAGGATATCGGCAAGAAAAAGGGCGGCGCTTCTCCAGCGGAAGCATTCAAAGAGATTTTCCAATCCCTGTACGCCAAAATCACCTCGCCTGGAGTGACTGATAGCCTGAATAAAGGACTCAAGTCCCTGGGAACCAACTTGAATGCTCTTGGTTCGACGAAGGAGTTGAAATCGGCCCAGGAAAGCGCCAAAAAGGCAGCGGAAGGATTGAAGGGTAAACTGAAAGGCCTTCTCGGTCAGTAAAGAACCGGGTTCCGAGAGCGAGGGCTTCAGTTTGCCCCCAGAGGAGGCTCGATCACTTTCGTATCTCCAGGGTGACCAGAATGAAAGAACCCTGGACAACACGTATAGCCCGCATTTCTCACGAGCAATCTACTGTGATGGAGGGAAGGCCCGTGAGAAAAGCGGGATAGAGGGTCTGGGTTTTTTGATTGACAAGTCAATCAATTCCTGTTCTATTAGGAGCATGGCAAGCCAGCGGGAAACCACCAAGAAAGTAAAGGAAAAGGCTATTTTTGACGCCGCCCTGAAATCCATCAAGGAAAAAGGGTTTCACAAGGCGAGGATGTCCGACATTGCCGAGCGTGCAGGTATTTCCTACGGTCTGGTGTATCATTATTTCGCGAGCAAAGAAGACCTGTTTGATGCCCTTCTCAATCGGTGGTGGGAAGGGCTCTTTGGCCTGCTGTCCCGTGTCCGGGAAAACAACGAACCGCTCAAAGAAAAACTTGCCGGCATCATCCGCTATTTTCTTGACACCTATCAGCAGGAACCGGAACTGGTAAACATCTTCATTACGGAAATCTCCCGTTCCACCACCAACCTTACCCCAGAGCGGTTGGAACATTTCAAGGCATTCCTAGCCAATACTGAACAGGTAATCCAGGAAGGGCAGGATAAGGGGGTGCTCCGGACTGATTTCAAGGCGCGGTATCTCACCAATATTTTTCTCGGAGCGCTCGAAACCTTTGTTTCCACCATGGTACTGGCCGACCAGCATATTAAAGGCAACGCCCAGAAACAAAGGATTGCCGAAAGCATTTTGGAAGTGTTTCTGAATGGCGCTAAAAAAACAAACACTTGACAGGATTACAGGATGAGTTGCGGTTTCAAAACCGCATTTCAACCATGTTAAAGGGATCAAAAGAGAGATGAAATCTTGAGATAAAGGAGCACATGGAATTTTCATTTACCCCGGAACAATTGATGTTCAAGGAACAGTTGATCCGCTTCGCAAGAAAAGAGATCGTGCCCAGGGTTTCAGAGCATGACCTTCAGAGTAAGTTTGATTTTGACTCTTTCCGCAAGCTTGGCGAATTCGGGGTGCTGGGGCTTCATTTCCCTGAAGAGCTGGGCGGCAGCGGGGCGGACGTAGTAACCACGGTGCTGGCCGGCGAAGCCCTCGGTGAAGCGGGAGTGGATGCCGGATTGACCCTTGCGTATGGTGCGCATACCTTTCTCTGCGCCGACACCATCCTCTGCCACGGCTCGGAAGAACAGAAAAGGAAATACATCCCCAAGCTTGCCTCCGGCGAATGGATCGGGTGTATGGGATTGACCGAACCGGGCGCTGGGTCTGATGTGGCGTCCCTGAGCACCAGGGCAAGGAAGGTGGGTGATACGTACATCCTGAACGGCAGCAAGATGTTCATCACCAACGGGTCTATTGCTGATGTGGCGGTTATCTATGCAAAAACGGACAAAGACTTGAAACACGCAGGTATTTCTGCCTTTATCGTTGAAAAGGGAACACCGGGGTTTTCAGCCGGCAGGGATCTCATAAAAATGGGGGTGCGGACATCCCATACTTCTGAACTGGTCTTCGAAGACTGTGAAATCCCCGCTCAGAATCTCATCGGCCAGGAAGGGGCAGGATTCCTCATGGCCATGCAGACCGTCGAGTGGGACCGCAGTGCACTCCTGGCTCCCTTTGTCGGCGGCATGACCTACGTACTCCACAAATGCGCCCGGTACGCCAAGGAAAGGCATCAATTCGGCAGACCCATTGCCCATTTCCAGGCGACCAAGCACAAGCTCGCTGACATCAAGATATTTATTGAGGCCGCCCGGTCACTCTGTTATCGCATTGCCTGGTGCAAGGACCAGGGAAGGCCTTTGAATCACCTGGAAGCCGCAGTGGCCAAACTCTTCATGGGTGATTGGAGCCTGAAACCGGCGAACGATGCCATGCTGCTGCACGGCGGATACGGATACTGCCACGAATATGAAGTGGAGCGATATTTCAGGGACAGCCGCCTGGCCCCCATCGGGGGTGGGACTTCAGACATCCAGAAGAAGATTATCTCCAAGCTCATGTAAAAAGAGGAACGAATGAACTTTGATGTGAATGAAAAAGAATCAGCCCTGGTCGCCAGGCTGAAAAAGGTCATTGACCAGGACGCAGAGAACAAATTGAAAGGGCTCAGGACAGGCGACCCCCTTGAGTGTCTCAATCTCTTTATGGACTATCTTGGTCGGCTTGCAGAAACAGGCTATCTCGAACCGGGAGTGGAGGACGGGAAACACTCCACTACACTTGTCGCGGCCCAGGAGGCTCTCGCCACCATGTCTCCCTCCCTGTTTCTCGCTATTGAGTCAAGCACCCGCCTCTTTGGCAGGCTGGTGTCCGCTTACGGCACACCTGAGCAGAAAGAAGAGATTCTTCCTCTCCTCCTGCAGGGACGTTACATCGGGTGCGTAGGCCTCACCGAGGGCGGGATGAGCATCGAGACCCAGCCATTCGACACAACAGCCGCCTCATCCGGCAATGATTTCATAGTCACGGGAAGCAAAGATCACGTGATCAACGCACCCATGGCGGACAGGATAGCCGTCATCACTCGGGCAGATGAAAACATCCTGGTTACCCTGGCAAGAACCGAATCATCAGGCATCACGGTGGGAGAACGCTATACAGGCATCGGATACGAAGGGACCCCGGTCGCGTCGGTTCATCTTGACCGCGTAACCGTTGCCGCACAAGAGGTTATGGGACCTTTTGATCCTCCGGACATTCTTGGGGACCTCCGACGATGGGAAGACCAGGTGCTCACCAGTGCCAGTCTCGGGCTCATGAACCGGTCGTTCCAGGCCGCTCTGGACCATGCAAGAAAGCACCGCCGCGGAGGAAAGCCTATCATCGCCTACCAGGAAGTGGGTTTCAAACTCGCTGAAATGCTGACCATCCGGCAAACAGCACAACTGCTCGCTTACCGGGCCGCCTGGATGGATGAATCAGGAGACCGGGAGCGTGACATACTGGTCAGTTGTGCAAAGACCTTCTGTGCCGAATCAGCGGAACAAGTGGCAAGTCAGGCGCTCCAGGTCCTTGGTGCGAACGGCCTCGCAAAGGGAAACCCGGCGGAAGAGAGTTACGGTTCCGCAAAATATCTCCAGGTGGCGGGGACCTCTTCAGAGATATCCAGAGTCAATATCGGTGACCGTATACTTGAAAGGGCCTGATCATGGAAGTTATTGAATCCCGCATTGACACCGGCAACAAAGAATTTCAGGAAAATGCGAAACACATGAAGGCGCTGGTGGGTGACCTCAGGCAGGAACTGGAAAGGGCTCGAACCGAACGCTCGGAAAAGGCAAAAGCACGGTTGAGAGAGCAGAACAAGCTTTCAGTTCGGGAAAGGATAGACCGACTCCTCGACAGGAACACCCCATTCCTTGAAATTGCCCCGCTTGCGGCCCGCGGGCTCTATGACAAGAAGGTCCACGGGGCCGGGATCGTCAGCGGCATTGGAGTTGTTGAAGGCCACGAAGTGATTATCCACGCCAATGATTCCATGATCAAGGGCGGCACTATCTACCCCATGGGAGTCAAAAAGGGCCTCAGGACCCAGACCATTGCCATAGAAAACCACCTTCCCATCATTTACCTGGTTGATTCGGGCGGAGCCTACCTCCCGCTCCAGTCTGAGATATTCCCTGACGTGGATGACGGGGGGCGTATTTTTTATAACCAGGCCGTCCTGTCCAAGATGGGAATTCCCCAGATTTGTGGGGTCATGGGGTTGTGCACCGCCGGGGCCGCTTATATTCCGGCCATGAGCGATGAAGTGGTCCACGTGAAAGGGACCGGCGCCATATTCCTCGGGGGCCCTCCCCTTGTGCGCGCAGCCACCGGCGAAGAAGTGACAGCGGATGAACTTGGCGGCGCGGACGTCCACTGCCGGCAATCCGGTGTCTCCGATTACTTTGCCGAAGATGACGAACACTGCATCGAAATCATCCGCCAGATCGTCAAAGCCCTCCCCACCCCCAGAAAGGCGGAGATCCCCAGGCGGGAACCAAAACCGCCCTTGTATGACCAGGAAGAGATATACGGCATCATACCCAAGACCCTGAGTACTCCCTACGACGTGCGCGAGGTGATCGGCCGGATAGTGGACGGAAGCGAATTCCTGGAATTCAAGGCCCGGTACGGGCCGACACTCGTGTGCGGCTGGGCGTACATTCATGGGTATGAGGTGGGAATCCTCGGCAACAACGGGATCCTGTTTTCCGACAGTTCCCTCAAGGCAACGCAGTTTATCCAACTGTGCGACAAACGCGGCATTCCTCTCCTTTTTCTCCAGAATATAAATGGATATATTATCGGAAAAGACTACGAGCGTGGAGGCATCACAAAGGACGGCCACAAGATGGTCAACGCTGTAGCCACAGCAACTGTTCCTAAGTTTACTGTCATCATCGGGGCCTCTTTCGGCGCCGGGAACTACGGCATGTGCGGCCGCGGCTATTCACCGCGCTTTCTCTGGATGTGGCCCAATGCCCAAATAGGAGTGATGGGTGGCGAACAGGCTGCGCAGGTCATGATCACGGTCAAAAACGATCAGCTCGCCAGGCAGGGGAACCCACCCCTCCCGGATGAAATGGTGGAGCAGATCAAAGCACCCATCATCGCCTCGGCGGAAAGGGAAGGCAATGCCTATTATTCAACGGCCCAGATGTGGGACGACGGCATCCTGGACCCGGCCAAGACCAGAGACGTCCTGGGGCTTGCCATCTCCGCGGCCCTGAATGCTCCCCTCAGGGATGACAGGTACGGCTATGGTACGTTCAGGATGTAATGGATTTGTTAGCCGCAGACACACGCAGACCTTTCATTCGGCCGACACGGCCGAATGAAAACACGGCCTAAAAACAAAAAACTCAACTGCTAGAGCAAAAGACATTGTTTGAAAAGATACTGATTGCAAACAGGGGCGAGATAGCGGTCCGCATCATGCGTACCTGCAGGGAGATGGGTGTCCGTACGGTGGCAGTTTATTCCGACGCCGACGCCACGGCTCTTCATGTGCTTGAGGCCGATGAAGCGTTCAATATCGGCGTGCCAGAACCATCCGCAAGCTACCTGAACATGGAAAGTATTGTGCAGGCTGCGAAGGAAACCGCTGCAGAAGCAATTCATCCAGGCTATGGATTTCTGGCGGAAAACGCTGACTTTGCCGCCCTTGTAGAATCTGCAGGGCTCACCTTTATCGGGCCGCCTTCCTCTGTCATCAGGGACCTGGGCGACAAGACAAAGGCCCGAAAAATCATGCAGTCTGCAGGGGTCCCTGTTATACCCGGCAGCATGGAGGCTACAACTGACGCGGATGCTATTTGCCGGGAAGCAGATCGCATGGGGTTTCCCGTCCTCATCAAAGCGGCAGCGGGCGGTGGCGGGAAAGGGATGCGCACAGTTGAAGACCCAAAGGACATGAGCGAGGCCTGTGCTTCAGCCATCAGCGAGGCAGGCAAGGCCTTTGGAAACGGTGCCGTATACCTCGAAAAACTCCTCCGAAAACCCCGGCACATAGAATTTCAGATACTGGCCGACCAACAGGGTCACGTGGTGCATCTTTTTGAAAGGGAATGTTCTATCCAGCGGCGTCATCAGAAAATTATCGAAGAAACTCCCTCTCCTGTCCTGACACCCGCCATACGGGAAAAAATGGCCCACTCGGCAATATCGGCGGCAACGGCATCCGGATATGTCAATGCCGGGACCGTGGAATTCCTCTTCGAGCCTCCGGACCAGTATTACTTCCTCGAGGTAAATACCCGGCTGCAGGTGGAACATCCCGTAACAGAGATGACAACAGGCATTGACCTTGTGCGCCACCAGATTGAGGTAGCGGCCGGTAATCCGCTCGCCTTTACACAGGCTGACGTCACACAAAGAGGGCATGCACTGGAGTGCCGGATCTACGCGGAGGACCCGGCGGCCCAATTTTTCCCCTGCCCCGGCCCCGTATTGCTCTACAGGGAACCAAGGGGCCCGGGAATTCGCGTAGACGGAGGCATCTACCAGGGGTGCGAGGTACCGGTGGAATACGACCCTATCCTCAGTAAACTTGTTGTGTGGGCGGAAGACCGGCCTGCAGCCATAAGCCGTATGATGAGGGCCCTTGAGCACTATCCCATCCTGGGCATTCAAACCACTGTACCCTTTCTCCTTGATGTAATAACCTCTGAGCCATTCAAACGTGGAGAAACACACACTGACTTTATCGACAAGCACTTTCAGCATTGGTCGCCCGATGAGAAAGGGCAGGACCTGGCTGCAATTACCTGCGTAGTACACGATTTAACCCGTGGACCTGCTTCCCGCGACGTCAGGGACCCAAAGGGGATTTCTACCCCCTGGGAAACACTTGGGCACTGGGAACTGTGAGAAACAAATGATATACCACGTCACCGTAAATGATCAAACGCACTCCCTTGATGTTTCTCCGGGAAAAGGCCGTACCCTCACCATCACCCGGGCAGGCCAGGACCCGAAACAGGTACTGTTTCATTCCATTGATGACGGTCACTTATTCCTTGTGGTGGATGGGAAGGCGGTCGAAACCTTTGCGGCGGAAGGACCGCAAGGCAAGCACATTTTCGTGAACGGAAGGACGTTCCTGGTAAAAGATGCAGGGGAAAAGCCCCTGCGAAAGAAAAGCGGTTCAAAGGTTGATATCCCTGAACAGGTGACCCCTCCCATGCCTTCCATCGTAGTGAGGATACTCGCAGAAACGGGGGACCGGGTCAAAAGAGGACAAGGGCTGGTGGTTGTGAGCGCTATGAAAATGGAAACCACCCTGGTTGCGCCGTATGACGGGACGGTCACCAGGATTAACACCACGGTCGATGCGAAAGTTGCCCCCGGGGATATCCTTGTGGACATGGAAAAGGTGGTTTTGGAAGATGGGTAAAGATCTCCTTTACACCGCGGAAGGACCGATCGCATTTCTCACCATCAATCGAGAATCGCGTCGAAATGCCATCAGCCAGGAAATGATTACAGCCCTCCTGGCTCACCTGGATCGCGTTGATCAAAACTCGGACATACGGGCCGTCTGCATCACCGGGACCGGCGACAGGGCGTTTTGCTCAGGGGCCGACCTTGCGGTGACCCTGACCAATACGCAGGACCGCCTCCAGGGCGCAAGGAACTATGCAAAACTCCTCAAAAAAATGTCTCATTTTGGAAAACCGCTTGTGGCCAGGGTGAACGGACCCTGTCTGGCAGGAGGTCTCGGGCTCATGCTCTCTTGTGACATCGTCATTGCCCGGGACGACGCGTATTTTTGTACTCCCGAGGTGAATGTGGGTATTTTTCCCATGATGGTCGGCGCCCTGCTCTACCAGAACGTGGGCAGGAAAAAGGCCGTGGAAATGGTCCTCACCGGGAGGAAGGTGGCTGCACGGGAAGCCGAAGACATGGGGCTGATCACACGTGCCGTGTCTCCGCCAGACCTGGACAAGGTGGTCAGGGAAACCCTTGATCTCCTCTCCAACAAGAGCCCCATAGGGACCCGCATCGGCAAGAAAGCCTTCAGGGCCATGATGGATATGGACTTTGATCACGCGGTGGATTACCTGTGCGAAGCCCTCGGCAAAATCATTGAGACAGAAGACGCTGTGGAAGGTATGGCGGCGTTTATTGAAAAACGTAAACCCAATTTTCAGGGGAAATAGTAATGGAATATGAACTGGGGAAAACATACGATCAACTGAAAACAGGCGACGAGGCCAGCTTCACCAAGACCATCACCGAGACGGACGTATATCTTTTTGCCGGGATCAGCGGCGATTTTAATCCCATGCACATGAATGAGGCCTTCGCCAGGCAGACCCCTTTCAAGACCCGTATCGCCCATGGTGCCCTTCCCCAGAGCCTGATCGCCCCGGTACTCGGCATGAAGCTTCCGGGCCTCGGGACCATCCTTGTGGAGATATCATGCAGGTTTAAAGCCCCCACCTTCTTCGGCGATACCATAACCGCCACCGCCCGGGTTACTGAAAAGCTCTCTGAAAAAAAATGGGTCCGCATGCAGTTGACCTGGACTAACCAGCACGGGAAACTTGTAGCGGAAGGGGAGGCGATGGTCATTCCTCCCCCTTCTGATGTCAAGGAGTTATTGTCAAACCATCACAAACCGGCTCAAGCAGGGCCAAAACCAAAAAGGAGGAAAAGAACATGACAATTACGAGTGTAAAAGAGGTTTTTGACGGAATGAGCGACGCTTTTAACGCAACCGCAGCCCAAGGTCTGGATGCGGTCTTTCAGTTTGAGATCACCGGTGATGACGGGGGAAACTGGGCCGTCACCATAAAGGATGGCGCCTGCGAGATAATCGAAGGCACCCACGACGCCCCAACCACTACGCTCACCATGTCAGGAGAAACCTGGCTGGCCATGGTCAACGGGGAACTGAACGGCATGCAGGCATTCATGAGCGGGCAGCTCAAAGTGAGCGGCGACATCATGCTGGCTAACAGGATTCCGGAACTGTTCCCATTCTAACCCGCTGAGCGGGACAAAGCATAAAACCTCCGGCGAACCGTAGAATTAATTTGGGTCCGTCGCTGAGATGGGGGTTTTGTGAAAACAAAATCAAGAGATCTCTTATGGCCCACTACCAGCAATACTTTGGCGAAACCCATCGCATGGTCCGTGAAACAGTGCAAAAATTTGTCGAGCGGGAAATAAAGCCGTACGTGGACGAATGGGAGGAGCAGGGCGAATTCCCCAGAGACCTCTACCGGAAAGCGGGCGATGCCGGCATCCTCGGTATCGGTTACCCGGAGAAATATGGGGGTTCGGGCGGGGATATTTTTGTCAAAATCGCCGCTTCAGAAGAGCTGATGCGCTGCGGCTCCGCCGGGGTCGTGGCGGGGCTGGGATCCCTTGATATCAGCATCCCTCATATCCTTGCCCTGGGAACAGAGGAACAAAAAACCCGCTTTGTCCCCCCTGTGCTCAGGGGAGAAAAGATTTCCGCCCTGGGCGTCACCGAACCCGATGCAGGCTCGGACGTTGCCGGGATCCGCACAAAAGCAGTAGTGCAAGGCGACCACTACATCGTGAATGGAAGCAAAATGTTCATCACCAGCGGAGCCCGCGCAGATCAGCTCACCTGTGCCGTGCGCACGGGAGGGGAAGGATACAAGGGGATAAGCCTCCTGATCATAGAAGCAGAAACGCCGGGATACACAGTCTCAAAAAAACTGAAAAAAATGGGCTGGTGGGCGTCGGACACCGCGCTGATCTATTTCGATGACTGCCGTATTCCCAAGGCCAATCTCCTGGGCCGGGAAGGCCAGGGTTTTTACGGAATTATGGAAAACTTCCAGCACGAAAGAATTCAACTCTCCATCATGGCCAATATGACGGCTCAGATGGCCCTCGAAGAATCTGTGAAGTACTGCAGGGAACGGGAAGCCTTCGGCAGTACGTTGACCGGATTTCAGGTCACCCGGCACAAGCTGGCTGATATGGCAACCCTGGTGGAGGCGAGCCGGGAGTTCGTCTACCGGGTAGCAGCCAAGATCAATGCAGGGGAATCCCAGGTAAAGGAAATCTCCATGGCAAAGAATTTCTCATGCGTGGTCAGCGACAGAGTGACCTACGACGCTGTCCAGCTCCATGGTGGCGCCGGATACATGCGCGAGTCCCTAGTGGAACGGCTGTACCGGGACAACCGCATCCTCTCCATCGGAGGTGGAACACAGGAAATCATGAAGGAAATCATCGCAAGAATGATGCTGGCGTGAGTCGATTCACGACCTCCGTACCCTGATCCTCGAACCCTGAACCCTTGAGGAAAAGGAACATGTGGAAGACGGGAATAACAGAACTTCTGAAAATAGAATATCCCATCATTGTGGGAACCATGATGCATCTCAGCCAGGCCCCATTCGTGGCCGCTGTCTCCGATGCAGGAGCTCTCGGCATCCTTGCTTCTGCCAATTATCAGGACAGGGAATCATTCAGGCAGGCCATCCGAGATATCAGGAATCAAACCACAAAACCCTTTGCCGTCAACCTCAACATGTTTCCTGCCAGGAAGCGGCTTGACAACAACGTCTATATTGACGTCATCCTGGACGAAGGCGTTAAGATCGTTGAAACATCGGGACACAAAGCACCCGAAGAATACGTGGATCGCCTCAAAAAGGCCGATGTCACACTCATCCACAAATGCGTCGGCGTACGATATGCCAAGAAAGCCGAAAGCCTGGGCGTGGACGCCGTCACTGTGGTTGGATACGAAAATGGCGGCGCTACGGGAAGACTTGACATCACCACCCTGTGTCTGGTCCCCCGGGTGGTTGACAATATCAAGATACCCGTCATTGCGGGCGGCGGCGTGGCAGATGGCCGAGGGGTAACCGCCCTCCTGGCCCTGGGTGCGGAAGGTGTAATCATGGGCACGCGCTTCCTGGTGGCGGACGAATGTCCGCTTCATCCGAACATAAAAGCCAGGTTGCTTACGGCCTCTGAATTGGACACCACTCTGGTATTGAGAAGTGTGGGCAATACCCATCGCGTGTGGAAAAACAAGGCCTCTGCAGTAACCGCCGAAATGGAAGCACGGGGAGCCGGCCTGGAGGAGCTTTTCACCATTGTTTCAGGAGACCAGACAAAAAAAATGTATTTTGGGGGCGATGCCGATTCGGGACTCCTGGCATGCGGGCAGGCGATCGGCCTGGTAAGTGAATGCAAACCGGCCCGTGAGATCCTCTTGGAAATCTCGCGCGAGGCCCGGGCCGCAAGGGAAAGACTGACCGCTCTTGAATCAACCGCAGGGCCAAAAAACCATTGACCGATGAGTCAATCACTAGTATAGTTTTACCTTGTTATGGTCACCGCAGTGAAGGTGCTCAGTTCTCACCAGTCTCATGGAATATCACGGGGAGGCAATTCCCTGACAACCTTTCTAACCTTTAACCAAAGGAGGTTACCATGAGGAAATCACATTTTTGGGCCTGCATACTGCTCATCACCATCTTTGCTTTTCCCGCCTTTGCCGGCGCGGGACAGGTACCCGGTGTCACGGACAAGGAAGTGGTCGTAGGCTGGACCACACCCCTCTCCGGTCCTGCAGCCCTCTGGGGTGTCACCGCACTGGGAGGCAAGGCCTGGGCCGACTACATAAATGACCAGGGGGGCGTGAACGGCCGCAAGATCAAGGTCATCCTCAAAGATGACGGCTACAATCCCACCCGCGCCCTGGTGAACCTCCAGGAGATGAAAGGAAAAGTCTTTGCCGTCTGCGGCCTGCTGGGAACCGCCATCTGTAACGCGGCCAAGGACTTCTTTGCCGACAACAAGATCCCCCTCATTACCGCCTACGGCAATGTCCGGATCTGGGCGAAGCTTCCAAAAGACAAACTCCATTATGTATTCATTGCTTATCCTGACTATGAAGACGAAGCCGACTACATCACGAAGTACGCCGTCCAGCAATTCGGCTCAAAAAAAATCGCCCTGTTTTACCAGAATGATGACTACGGCAAACTGGCCATGTCAGGGGTGAAAATGGGTCTCCAGAGTACTGGCGGAGCCAAGCTGGTGGGGGCTGTCCCCTATGAAGTGACCGAGCGGTCCCTGGCCACCCACGCCCTCAATCTCAAGAAGACAGGGGCTGACAGCGTCATTATCTATACTACTCCCACCCACGGGGCGCTCATTGTAAAGGAAATGGCGAAAATCGGATACAGACCGAAAATATTCGCCACCTTTACGCTGGCCGATCCCATCATGTACCGAGTGGCCGGCAACGTCTGGGAAGGGACCTACGTCGCTCTTCCCGGAAATTCGGGTATACCAGGAGCGGAACCGCAATCTGACAAGGTGGTAGAAATTCTTAAAAAATACAACCCCAAGATCAAGGGGAAGGAATACCTTGCCCTCTTCGGCGCCATGTCCATGATGCATGTTATAAAAGGATTGCAGAATGCCGGCCCGAACCTGACTCCGGAATCCATGATAAAAGGCATGGAGCAAATCAAAAACTGGGAACCTGAAGGCGTTGGTGCCCCGGTGACCTACGGCCCCA
>QMLQ01000065.1 GCA_003646815.1 Deltaproteobacteria bacterium
CCCGGTCCCTGCACGCCGTATCCCAGCACCGCAACCGTTTCATCCTTCAAAATCTCCTGGGCCCTTGCAAGAGAAAATTCCTCCGCTGTCACAACTTCTTCCACCACTCCGCCAAAATCCATCTTCGCCATAACTACCTCCTTTACTTTTTTTCCCGGGCAAGAGCCAGCGCCCCGGTCCTTGCAATTTCTTTTATGCCCATGGGCTTTAAGAGATTCAAGAACGCCATCATCTTACCCTTATCCCCAGTCAACTCCACCGTGTAATATTCAGCGCCCACATCCACGACTCTGGACCTGAAAATGTCCACCATCCGCAGGATCTCTGCACGGTTTTCAGGCTTTGCGCGGACCTTTACCAGGGCCATTTCCCGCTCTACAGAATCGCCTCCGGTAAAATCAACTACCTTCAGCACATCTACCAGTTTGTTCAACTGCTTCTTTATCTGTTCCACCACCCCCATATCCCCATTGGTCACCAGCGTGATCCTCGATACCTCGGGATCCATCGTCTCCGCCACGCAAAGGCTCTCAATGTTAAATCCTCTCCCGCTGAAAAGACCGGCCACCCTGGAGAGCACCCCCGGCTGATTTTCCACGAGAATGGACAGGATATGTCTTTCATTCGCAGTACCATTCATTTTTTTCCTCACCTGCTTTCCCTTGTTATGCCCCAATCCAAATAGAGCCAAAATGACAAATGTCAAAGCTCCAATGCCAAAACATATTCTGCCCACCTGCTTGCTGCAGCAAGCGCCTGGGGTGTCGCGCTACACCAGCAGCATCTCCGTAATGGGCGCCCCGGCCGGAACCATCGGATAAACCCCCTCTTCCTTTTCCACGTGAAAATCCATCAGCACAGGCCCGTTCATCTCAAGTCCTTTTCGCAGTACCGGCTCAACCTCTTCCGGTCTGGTGGCCCGCAATCCCGTCGCCCCATAGGCCTCTGCAAGTTTCACGAAATCAGGCGCGTGATCCATGGGGGTGCATGCGTAGCACTTCTCATAAAACAACTCCTGCCACTGCCGTACCATGCCCAGGTACTGGTTATTGAGGATCACCACCTTGACCGGAAGTTTGTACTGCACTGCCGTTGCCAATTCCTGGATGTTCATCTGGATGCTCCCGTCTCCCGCAATATCCACCACCAGTTTTTCCGGGTTCGCAACCTGGGCTCCGATGGCCGCAGGCAGACCAAAGCCCATACATCCCAGGCCGCCAGAGGTAATAAACGAATTGGGGGCATCCAGGTGATAATATTGGGCCGCCCACATCTGGTTCTGTCCCACTTCCGTGGTTACGATCGCCTGTCCTTTGGTGAGTTTGTACAGGCTCTCGATTACGAACTGCGGCTTCGTTACCTCTTTCTGTTCATACGCAAGCGGGTTCGTGCTCTTCCATTCTTCGATCTGCCGTAGCCACGGCTCCCGCACCTCCCTGATGCCGTTCATGTTCTCTTTCTCAAGCAGATCATTCAGAATCTGGAGGGTCAATTTGCAATCACCCACCACAGGAATGGTAACCGGGATATTTTTCCTGATGGAGGTAGGATCAATATCGATATGCACAATTCTTGCCTGGGGAGCAAAAGCGTCGATCTTTCCGGTCACCCGGTCATCAAAACGCACACCCACGGCAATGAGGAGGTCACATGCTCCGGTGGACATGTTGGCCCGGTAGGTGCCGTGCATCCCTATCATACCCAGCCAAAGGTCATCGCTGGCTGGAAAGGTCCCCAGGCCCATGAGGGTTGTTGTGACGGGCGCCATGATTCTTCTGGCAAACTTTCTCAGCTCGTCGGACGCCTTTGACAGAACCACACCTCCCCCGCCCAGGATCATGGGCATTTTGGCCTTCTTCACCAGGCTGATTACCTTGGAAAGCTGCTTCAGGTGGGGTTTATAGGTAGGCTGATAGGACTTCAGGTTCACCTCTTTCCCCGGTTGAAATACTCCTTTTGAGCTCATAAGATCCTTGGGAAGATCAACCAGCACGGGACCCGGCCTTCCCGAACGGGCCAGGTAAAAAGCCTCCCTGATCACCCGTCCCAGCTCATTGACGTCAGTTACAAGGTAGTTGTGCTTGGTACAGGGTCGGGTGATACCGACAATGTCCACTTCCTGAAATGCGTCATTCCCGATGAGCGTCCTCGGGACCTGCCCTGTCAGTACAACAATGGGGATGGAATCAGAAAAGGCCGTGGCAATGCCGGTCACCGTATTCGTCGCGCCCGGGCCGGAGGTCGCCAGGCAAACGCCAACTTTCCCTGATGCCCGTGCATATCCGTCAGCCGCATGCACGGCGCCCTGTTCGTGGCGGACCAGAATATGACGTATATCGCTCTTGGCCAGATGGTCATAGATATCAATGACTGCGCCGCCGGGATACCCGAAAATAGTATCAACTCCTTCCTGTATCAGGCTCTTAATCAGGATTTCCGCTCCTGTGAAGGTTTTCATATCAATCTCCTTTTGAATAACACCCTGTCAGGCACATTTTTCCCGCGCCTGTTTTTTCTTACGCATTACGCCATTGCCCTGCGTTTTCCTCACATGCTCCACCAATCCCCCCGCATCGATGATTGAACGCATGAATGCGGGTACCGGCCTTGCCTGGAATCGCTTCCTGTTGTTCTCATTCACCATTTCCCCGGTAGAGAAATTCACCGCCAGCACATCCCCTTCCTCGATCTGATCCGGCGCCTCTTTCGACTCCAGAATAGGGAGACCGATATTGAAAGCGTTCCGGTAGAAAATCCTCGCGAAACTCTTCGCGATGACTGCGCCGATGCCAGCCTGTTTCAAAGCCCATGGCGCATGTTCCCTTGAGGATCCACATCCGAAATTGACCCCGGCAACCAGGATGTCCCCCGGTTTTACCCCTTCTACAAAATCCGGTTTCAAATCCGCGAAGCAGTACTTGGCAAATTCGATCTTGTCAGATATATTCAGAAATCTTGCGGGAATAATCAGATCCGTATCCACGTGATCTCCGACCTTCCATGCCCTTCCCTCTATTTTCATCAATCCCTTTCCTCCTACAGCGACACTTCATCAGTAATGCGGGTTAGTTCACCCGGCCGCGGCCTTTTTGCGCTGCTATTTGAGCAGGAGAAATGATCTCTCCTGCGATGGCGGATGCCGCTGCAACCGCCGGTCCTGCCAGATATACTTCACTCTCCGGGTGCCCCATCCTCCCCACAAAATTCCGGTTGCTCGTGGAAAGGGCCTTTTCCCCTGCAGCAAGTATCCCCATGTGCCCTCCCAGGCAGGGTCCGCAGCAGGGAGGGCCGATCACCGCTCCTGCATCCAGGAAGACCTCAATGATTCCTTCCCGAATGGCTTCCCGGTAAATCATCGGGGATCCCGGGATAACAATAAACCGGGTTGATTTTGCAACCCGGTGCCCTTTCAGGAGGGAGGCCGCCTCTCGGAGATCATCCAACCTCCCGTTGGTACACGATCCCAGGAAAACCTGGTCCAGTCTCACCGATCCCACTTCCGAGACGGGTCTCGCATTATCTGGAGAATGGGGCAGCGCCACTTGCGGTTCCATTGATTCCAGGGACACGTGGATCTCTTCGGCGTATTCCGCATCAGGATCGCTTTGGAAGAAAGATCCCGCTCGACTGCTCCGGTCCTTCATGTACGCCGCAGTGGTGTCATCCGCGCAAAAAATCCCGTTTTTCGCACCCGCTTCCACCGCCATGTTCGCCATGGTAAACCGATGCGCCATGGACAATTGACTGGCACCTTCGCCTGTAAATTCAAGCGCCCGGTAGACCGCCCCCGCGACCCCGAGAACGCCGAGCGTATAAAGAATAAGGTCCTTTCCGCCAATCCACCTCCCCGGTTCCCCTTCGTAAACAATCCGTATGGAATCGGGCACCTTCAGCCACGTGGAGCCCGTTGCAAGGATAACCCCGAGATCAGTGGAGCCCATCCCGGTGGAAAAGGCACCGAGCGCACCATAGGTACACGTATGGCTGTCAGCGCCGACAACCAGGTCCCCAGGGCAGACAAGTCCCTTTTCCGGCAGGATAACATGCTCAATTCCTGTCTCTCCCAGCTCGAAAAAATGCTTGACTCCCTGCTCCCGGACAAATTCCCTCATGAGCTTGACCTGCTGGGCGGACTGGATATCCTTGTTCGGAACAAAGTGGTCCTGAACCATGGCGATCTTTTCCCGGTCAAAAACCGCTTCTGCCCCGAGTTCCTTGAATACCCCGATAGCCAGGGGAGCGGTAATATCATTGGCCAGGGCAAGGTCCACATCCACCTGGACCAGGTCACCGGGGCGGACCGACTCCTTTCCCGCGTGTGCTGCAAGGATTTTTTCCGTAATCGTCATTGGCATGGCTTTTCAACAACCTCCATTTCAAACCTCACTGTCTTTCTTCCTCAAACCACGTTCTCATTGGGTGACAGCACCGGATTCTTCTTCATATACTCAAGACGATTGAGGCCGTTGATATATGCCTTGGCGCTGGCTGTAATAATATCAGGATCAGTCCCTTTTCCAAGGGCCAGGAGTCCGTTATGCTGAAGCCGCACGGTCACCTCGCCCTGGGCATCCATACCCCCGGTTATGGCGTTGACCGAGAAACGCATGAGCTTGCAATCTGTTCCCGTTATCTTGGCAATGGTGTTGAAGGCTGCATCAATGGGCCCCACCCCGAAGCCGGCCCCCTGGGCCACTTCACCCCTGATTTTCAGTTTTACCGTGGCCGTGGGAACGGCAACCGTACCGCTCACCACATTCAGGTAGTCCAGTTCATATGTGTCAGGGACCCGTAAGATCTCTTCAGCCACAAGGGCCTCGATATCTTCATCCAGTATTTCTTTGCGTTTGTCGGCAAGCTCTTTGAATTTCGCGACAAATCTTTTCAGTTCCTCTTGAGAAAGCTCATGACCAAGCTCCTCCAGCTTCTTCTGGATCGCGTGCTTTCCCGAGTGCTTGCCGAGCACCAGTCGGTTTCTTGAAAGTCCCACCGTCCCGGGATCCATGATTTCGTATGTCATCTTGTGTTTGAGGACGCCGTCCTGGTGGATGCCTGCCTCATGGGCAAAGGCGTTGGCCCCCACAACAGCCTTGTTGGGCTGTACCACAATCCCGGTGACCATGCTCACGAGCCGGCTCGTGGGGTAGATCTGGTGGGTATCGATACCTGTTTCAAGGTCCACCATATCCCTGCGCGTATAGAGACTCATGACCACTTCCTCCAGGGAAGTGTTGCCGGCCCGCTCTCCTATCCCGTTCACGGTTACTTCCGCCTGGCGCGCACCTGCCCGAAGACCGGCCAGGGTGTTTGCCGTTGCCAGGCCGAGGTCGTTGTGGCAGTGAATGCTCAATATCGCCTTTTCAATATTCGCCGTATTGTTTTTCACCTGACTGACAAGGCTGAAAAATTCATCGGGGAGTGCATACCCCACCGTGTCCGGGATGTTTACAATTGTTGCCCCTGCATCTATCACCGCTTCAAAAATCAATGCGAGAAAATCAGGATCACTCCTGGAGGCATCTTCAGCAGAAAATTCAACGTTTTCCGTGTAAGAAGCGGCGTGGCGTACAGCATTCACGGCAGCTTCGATCACCTGTTCACGCGTCATCTTGAGTTTATGTTCAAGGTGGATGTCCGAAGTCGCAATAAAGGTGTGAATTCTCGGGTGAGCCGCTTCTTTGATAGCCCCCCACGCTTGATCAATATCATCCTTGGCGGCCCGTGCAAGTGCCGTGACCTGTGCCTTACGGACCTTCTCTGAAACCAGTCTCACCGCCTCAAAATCACCTGCTGAGGCTGCAGGAAAGCCAGCCTCTATGGCATCCACCCCCAATTTTTCCAGTTGAATAGCAAGACGGACCTTCTCCGCTACATTCATACTGGCACCCGGGGACTGCTCTCCGTCCCGAAGCGTTGTATCGAAAATGATGATCTGCTCACTCATGGAATATCCTCCTCTTTTCATTCGTTTGTTCCCGGTTTGTCTGTTTGCCGTTCAAGCGGCTTGCACGCTGCTCACCCGACAACCCGCCACCTTTCCTGAGGAAAACGATCTTCCATAAGCACCCGCCGCAGGGATCCGGATTCTCCGGCCCCCGCGGCGTACGGTCCCTCTCTTGTCCCCAACTGTTGCATCATTTCATCACCTTTCACCCGGGCCCCCTGGACAGCTTGTACTGCACACTGTCCACCAGGGCCTGCCAGCTCGCCTCAATCACGTTTTCAGATACCCCTATGGTGGACCAGATCTCCTTTACGTCCCTGGACTCGATCTGCACCCTGACCTTGGCCGCGGTGCCGCCTCCGCCATCAATGACACGCACCTTGAAATCCACCAACCCCATTTCCTCCACCTGCGGAAAAAACTTGGTCAGGGCCTTCCGCAGGGCGTTGTCCAGTGCATTCACCGGCCCATCTCCTTCCGCCGCTGTTATCTCCTCCTCTTTCCCCACGGAAATCTTGATGGTGGCCTGGGAGGTGCTCGGACCGGAACGATTCTTTTCAATGGTCACCCTGAAAGACTCCAGGTTGAAGGCGTCTTCGAACTGGCCCGTAACCCGCTTTATGAGGAGTTCGAGGGAACCTTCAGCAGCGTCAAACTGGTAGCCCATGTTTTCGAGCCGCTTGATCTCGTTTACGATTTTCTGGCTGGTGTATCCGTTTCCGCCGAGCTTGAGGCCCAACTCCCTGCTCTTGTAAGAGATATTGCTCTTTCCCGAAAGGTCTGAAACCAGTACCCGCCTGCGATTCCCCACCGTCTCCGGATCCATGTGCTCGTAGGCAGCAGGGTTTTTCATGATCGCACTGACGTGAACACCCCCCTTGTGGGCAAAGGCACTCTTTCCCACGAAGGGCCGCTGGTTCAGTGGGGGCATGTTCGCCACCTCGCTCACGTAGCGCGAAAGTTCCGTCAGCTGCTTCAATTTTTCTTCTGCAAGGCAGGCACATCCCATTTTTCCCTGGAGGTTCCCGATCACAGAAATCAAGTCAGCATTGCCGCACCGCTCCCCGTATCCATTGATGGTCCCCTGGACCATTGTCGCTCCTGATTCAACCGCCACCAGGGAGTTTGCCAGGGCAAGACCGCAATCGTTGTGGGCATGCATTCCCACCGGAGACGTAACCGCTGGCATGGTGTGCTTCAGGATCTCCTGCACTTCCCGCGGCATACTCCCTCCGTTGGTATCACAGAGGACAATCATGTCCGCTCCTGCCCGCTCGGCAGCGTGCACTGTTTCCAGGGCATAGGAAGGATTTCGCTTGTATCCGTCAAAAAAATGCTCTGCGTCATAGATCACTTCCAACCCTTTTTCTTTCAAATAGGCCACGCTCTCTTCTATCATGGCCACGTTTTCCTCCAGGGAAACCCCGAGGATCTCCCTTGCATGGAGATCCCAGGATTTGCCGAAGACGCACACCGTCCCGGTGCCGGTTTTCAGCAACTCCCGGATGTTTTCATCCTTCTCAGGGGTTGTCCCGGGCCGCCGGGTGCTCCCGAACGCGGTCAGCCGTGTATTGGTAAAACGGGTATTCCGCGCAAGCTCGAAAAACCGGGCGTCTTTGGGATTTGACCCGGGCCAGCCCCCTTCCACATACGGGATGCCAAAGGCGTCAAGCTTTTGGGCAATCCTGAGCTTATCCTCGGCGGAGAGAGTGACCTCCTCACCCTGGCTTCCGTCTCGAAGCGTGGTATCGTAGAGGATGATTTTTTTCTGCATGTTAAATCTCCAGTTTTGCTGTTTTCTCTGAGCCAGTTTCAAACTGTCGTCTTGAAACTGGCTTGCCCAAAAAAAAATCCGTTACCAGGTTTAGCCTGATAACGGATTTTGTGAAGCAAGAAAATCTAAGTCATTATCAGGCCGGGACCTTTCAGTCTTACGACAACAAGAAGCAACAGGGGCAGAAGTATCCCTGTTGCGCTGATAATGACGATAATGTTTTGCACCAGATTTCTCATAATTTTCTCAAGAAGCGTTCGCTTCCAAATTTTCACATTACAATCTGCTACTATTTCCGTTCTGTCAAGCTTTTTTTCTTCTTGCCTGAAATTGCTCCACTTCGCGGTGCAATCGCTCCCGCTCATTTGGAGCCAGAGGGATATGTTCCACCCATCCCTCATCCATTTCGAGGGTGTTCAAGAGCCCTTTCACCTGCTGGACCATATGAGCCGCCCTGATGGTCCCGTCCCCGGACCGGCAGTTATCCCGGTGACATGATACCACCAGTACCCCCCCGGCCTCCGCCCGCCTGGCAAGCGTTTCAAGGACATACTGACTCCGGAGGGCTCCCGCGCACGGGACTTCGATCCAGCGAACAGCGCCGATTACCGGATCACCTTCATCCAGATATTGACGTACCAGGTCGGCTGATCTTTGGCACACAAACCCGGTCACAGCAGCGGGCCATTCCTGTTTTTCGCCGGATTGCCCGGGAAACAGCCGTTCGAAAAATGAAGGTTTTTCGAAACCTGCGAGCTCAATAGCCTCATTGGGGCAGAGGCTTGTACAAATCCCGCACCGCTGGCAGGCCAGATGCAGAAAATTGGGTTTGTCCGTAAAAAGGATGGCACCGTGCGGGCACACTCTGAAACAGGTAAGACAGGTGGCACAACGGTCCCGGTCGTAGATGATCTGCTCAACCGGTGTGACCTCATCGAGCCATTGGGAGAGACTGTTTACCTCCTCAACCACGGACGGGATATTCTGTGCCCTTTGCCAATCGCTCAGATCAGCCCCGCTTCCTCCCGCCACAAGGACCCCCCTACGGTTCGTAAGGCAGGGGACCCGCAGGAGGTTGTCTCCCTGGAGATATCCTGCATGATCCGTCTCGAGGCCCAGGACTTCAGCAATCTTCGCCAGTTCCGGCGCGGCCCGTTCCCGTTCAGCCACTACCAGGAGGGCTCCCGACACACTCAGCTCATCGTCCAGCACAACATCGTCAAAACGCGCCCTTATCCCTCCAGGGTTTACTTCCAGGTCAAGGAGGTCTGTCCTGGCGACAAAACAACCGCCATCCCGCATCCTCCCGTAAAGCATTTCAAGCCCGGGTGAGGCGACCTTTACCTGGCAGGTAACAAGGCAGCACGCAATCTCGTGCTCTTCCTGTGCAGTCACGACTGCCTTCAGAAGCCGCTCACTTGCTGCAACCGAATTCACTCCATCAAGCCGGTCCAGGAAAAGCACTTTCCCGTATTCTTCTGGAAACACACCCTCAGCGAGTTGGGTCTCAAGGTGTGAAAGGGACCAGACGCGTTCGTGAGCGGGCTCGCCCAGGATGTCATACACCGGTTCACGGACGGATTCATACGCAAGCACAATGAAGCCGACGCGATGCTGTTCTCTTTTTTCTGCAACCCGCAAGACCAGGGTAAAATCGCCCACCTGCCCTGTTGCGGAAACAAGCTCACCGCCAACCACGCACTCCGCCCCTTCCGGAACATCGCCGGTATCCTGGTCCCGGGACATGATCAGCAGGACCGCCCGCCCCCTGTCGAGGAACTCCCGGCTCAACCGGCGGGCTGTTTCCCCGCTTCCAAAGACTGCAATCGTTTTCTCCGCGCGCAGGGGATTCATGACCTTTCCTCCAGGTAGTCCATTACGCGGGTGACCGCTGCCCGGCAGTTGACAATGGTATCGGGGATACTCATGGGGCCCGTGGCACTGCCGGCCACGAAAATCCCGTCCCGGTCGGGTGAAGCCAGGAATCCTTCAGGACCCTGTCTCAGGCCCAGCCATTCTTCAAACACGGGCTGTTCACGTGAAGGGCCCATACCCACTGAAAGGGTCATAAGATCAAAACTCATCTCTTTTATTTCCCCTTCATCTTCCACGATTACCCCCACACGATCCCCGGGCGCCGCGAAAAAATCCCCGGGAATTTCCCGTATCCAGTAGATCGCATCACGAAATTCCCAGAACATCCTTTCAAAGTCCCGGCCAAAGGTCTGCACGTCCATGTAAAAAAAAGTGATGCTGGTGGAAGGTCTTGCGGACCTGATCTGCCTGGCCATGCGAAGGGCGTAGCCGCAACATACCTGGGAGCAATAGGATCGTCCCAGGGCGGGATTCCGGCTTCCCACACACTGCACAAAGGCCATATCTTTTGCAGGCTTCCCGTCAGAGGGGCGAAACACATCCCCCTTTTCTTTCATCATCAGCTCGAGTTCAGCCCCGGTAATGAGGTTGGGTATCCGGCCGTAGCCGTAATTCGGCTTCCCCGCCGGGTCAAAGGGCTGAAAGCCATGGCACAGTACTAGCGCGGAGAAACGAACCGAGGTCTCTCCCTCACCTGATTTCAGTCGGGCGACTATTTCTTTTCCTTCCCGGTCCAGTCCTGCCAGGCTTGTCTTTACGGATATCTCGATCTCTCCCATTTCCATGGATTCCCGTATGGCATCCTGGACCAGGCACGCCCCGCATTTCTGGCAATGCCCGTTCACTGCTTTGCAGGCATAGGTACCGGCGCGTCCCCCCACGGTCTCTTTTTTTTCAATGATGAACGAGGAAACACCCCGCCGGCCCAGCTCAATGGCGGTGGTGAGCCCGGCTATGCCGCCGCCCACGATCAGCACTTTTTCTCTACTTTTCACCGATGATCTCTTTCGTAAGGCTTTTGGTTTTCACCACATTCATATTGAGACCCAGTTCCTTCCGGTCAAACCCCATGGCCAGCCCGAGGATCTGCGGGAGATACAGGACCGGAATCTGGTAGTCTGTCTCAAACTGGCTTTCTATACTTTTCTGATTATCATCGTACATAACACTGCAAAAGGGGCACACCACATTCATTGCCCTGGCACCGGCTTCCTTCACATGATCCAGTTTCCTCTTGGCCATACCAAGGGCCGTTTCCTCGTCGGCCACCAGAACCGCGCCGCCGCAGCAATCTTTCTTGTGCTGATACTCCACGGAGCGGGCCCCGGCAGCATTCACCAGCTCCTCCAGGGAAGACGGATCTTCAGGATCTTCCACCCCTTCATAAATTTCAGACGGCTTCAGGTAGTGGCACCCGTAATGGGTCGCCACGGGCAAACCCTTGAGATCGACCTTCACTTCCGCCCTGATGCGATCCACGCCCACATCCTCCAAAAGGACCCGCGCAAAATGCTTCACCTTTGCATGGCCCTTGTAAGCAAGACCAACCTTGTTGAGTTCAGCATTCACTCCATCAAGCAGCCCCCTATCCTGTTCCAGATGATGCGCCTCTTCCGCGAGCATGGAGGTGCAGGCACTGCAAAGGGTGCAGATGGCGAGCCCTTCAGATTCGGCAAGGGCCAGGTTTCTGGCTGCCAGGAGGCCCGCCTGCTTCATATCCGACGATTTCAGCGGAAACCCGCAACAGGAAAAATCAAAGATGTCCACAAACTCAACGCCGAGCCTGTGGGCAACGGCCCGGGCAGAAAGCTCATAGTTCCGTGATCTGGCCGGTATGGTACATCCTAAAAAAAGGGCGTATTTCATTCTTTTTCATCCAGAAGTTTTGTGGCCCCCGCAACCTCGGAAGGTAGGCTGGGAAGGCCGGCTTTTTTTCGCTTCTTGTCATCAAATTCATCGAGCGCATAGAGCCTGCCCTGGTCCTTGATCAGCTTCGCCTGCATGGAAACACCTGACGGCGCATAGCCTTCCCGGGCAGCAAGGTTTCTGAGCGCGATAATGGTTTCCGTAATTCTGATCCCCTGGGGACACCGCTCCTGGCAGGTGTAGCAGCTCGAACAGAGCCAAATCTCTTTTCCCTGCAGGACTTCATCTTGCATTCCCAGCAGAACCATGCGAATCAGTTTTCGCGGGTTGTATGCAGCGTTGACTCGCCTGACCGGGCAGCCCGCCGTGCAGGTACCGCACGCGTAACAGGATCGAATCCCTTCGGCACCCGGTTCCTGAACCACCATTGAGGCAAACCCGGATGACACCTTTTCAAGTTTAAACTCAGGCACAGACTCCTCCAAAAGACTGGCACGAAATGTTAGCCCGCATTTCTCACAGGCAATCTACTGTGGCGGGGGGAAGCCTCGCCACAAAGGTCCGTGAGGAAGGCGGGTCAGCCATAGACATGACTCAATGTAATCACATAACAGTCACATTATAGCGTTGAGGACTATACCTGTCCCCGTCTCCCCTGTCAAGCCTTCCATCCCACATACTGCCCTATTCATTTCCCTGTTTTCCTCTGAAGGCATCCTTTTCAACAGATCTTGAGTTTTTCGGATAGATGATCAGTCGGTCTCCCGGGTGGATGGGACGTTTTAGATCAAGCCGGTTCCAGATGAGCAGGGCTGGGAGGGGAACATCAAACTTCTCCGCGATAGCAGAAAGATTATCTCCCTCTCTGACGATATAGACCTGTTCCTTTTGCGCTGCCAAAAACTTTTTCACGTATCGTTGATACCGGTCATGAAAACCCATTGATGCCCCCTTGGGGATGAGCACCGTGTGGCTTCCTGCGGCGAGATAGTGCCCACGGATTTCAGGGTTAAGATCCTTGATCATTTTGAAATGGGTTTTCGCGGCTTGAGCGATAATCCGGATGGGTGTTTCCTGGAAACAGGTAATCTCGACCCGCTCATAGGATAAGGGAGGATAGTAATCCTTCTCACTGAGTTCAAAACCGTATCTTTCGGGGTCTTGAAAAATCAGTTTTATGGAAACAAGACGGAATATGAATCGCTGTGTCTCCAAAGGGAGATAGAGCCTATAATAATAACGGGTGCCCTGTTCCAGGATCTCGGCCATAAGTCCTTCTTCCCCCATGTTGAAGGCCGCAGCGGCCAGGGTCCATGACCCGAATTTCTGGTAAAGATCCTTTAAATACCGGATCACGGCCTCGGTTGAGGCCACGATATTTCTCCGCTCATCAATACGCGCGTTGATGACGAGCCCGTACTTCCGACCTGTATCGGCCATGAACTGCCAGAACCCTACCGCTCCCTTCCGGGAACCCGCGTGAGGACGAAGGGCGCTCTCTGCGATGGCCACGTATTTCAAATCTTCCGGAATATGGTTCCTTTTCAGCATGTTTTCGATTACCGGCAGATAGCGGCGTGAACGCTTCAACCACAAAATGACCTGAGGTCGATTCCAGAGCGTGAGCAGCAGTTCTTTTTCCAGCCGTTCTTGAATCTCCCGATTTTCTATGGGGACCTTTTCGTTGCAAAACCGTAAGGAGGATGCAATCTTCAGATAGGGAACAAGCGAGAAGACACGATTCGGTTGAGGTTTTTCGCCGAAGGCCTCTACCCCGGAGAAACATACGAAGAAAAACAAAAAAATGAGGAACGACTTCCCGCGCCTGTTGTACCATGTCCGTCTTTTTTCCATGCTCCCAAATTACCCCTCCTGCTGAGAAGAAGCAAGCATGAATCAAACGAGAGCTGAAGGGCTGGGATTAAGCTGGAATAGAGAGGCAAAATGTACTATGAATCCCGGTCATGCCGTTGATAAAAATACTGGTGTCAGTCTTCATGAATGACGATCATGCTGCTGTATTCCAAGGACAGAACCTTCCTCTCTCCAAAGCGTATGATGGCCCGCCCGATCAGGGGGCTCAAAAAGTAGTTGATCAAATTGTTCACCACGAAAAGGATGGTCACTTCCTGGATCGAAAAATGGAATTTCTTCACCAGGAGAAAAACGGCAAACGCCATAAAGATCTGC
>QMLQ01000066.1 GCA_003646815.1 Deltaproteobacteria bacterium
AAATGGAACCGAGAAATCCATTGTCTTCCCCGAACGAGGCATGGTGAGCAATGCAGGGACCCTCCCCTTTTCCACATTGCCAGCTATCAGATGAAGCCCATCAATGTTACGCAATTCTTCAGGAAAGACCTGCCCATAACAACCAATCGCGGCCACTTTCCCTTTTTCATTTTCTCTGATTGCCTTCCTGATTTCCTGTCTTGACTGCTGGGAAGCCGCCCGGGTGACAATGCACGTATTGACAATTGTCACACTACTCGCCTCACCGGGGAGCGCAGGTGTCCATCCCTCTTCCTCCAGTCGCCTTTCCAGGTACGCGGATTCATACTGGTTCACCTTGCAGCCCAGGGTCACTATCTTAAATGTCTTTTTCATGTTCCCTGCAAATCCACCCGCCTCCCAGGACCCGGTCGCCGTCATACCACACAATTGCCTGACCGGGTGTCACTGCCCACTGCGGTTCATGGAACCGAAAATGCATCATCCCGGGGCTCACCATTTCAAATACTCCTGGCGCTGCCCGGTGCCGATAGCGGATCTGCGCCAGGAGATTCTCCCCCGACATGGGTTCCTCTTCAATCCATCGAATATCCCGCGCCAGGACACTCCTGGAGTAGAGCTCTTCTCTCCGCGCCACGATTATTTCATTCGTACGCATCCTGATTTCCTTTACATAGTACGGTCGTGGAGAGGCAATCCCCAGCCCCCTCCTCTGCCCGATAGTATATCGGTGGGCCCCGCGATGTTCACCCACAACAGTGCCGGCTGTATCAATAATAGCCCCCTTTTCTTCAGCATAGTGGCCTTTCCTGGCTTCAATAAAGTGACGATAATCCCCGCCGGCCAGGAAGCAGATCTCCTGGCTCTCGGGAAGAGACCGGCAGGGAATCTTTTCTTTTCGGGCCATGTCCCGCACCCATGATTTCTTTTTTTCGCCAAGGGGAAACAGGGTCTTCCCGAGGTGGTCCCGGGCAATTCGATGCAGAAAGTAGGACTGGTCCTTGCCACCATCCCGCCCTCTCAACAAAGATATTCCGGCAGAATGCTGCCTCAGCAACAGTCTCGCGTAGTGCCCGGTTGCCATAAACGGGAGATGTTCTTCTTTTGCCACTCGCGAGAGAAACTCGAATTTCATTACTTCATTGCACAGCACGCATGGATTTGGCGTCAATCCGTTGAAATAGGCTTCCGTGAAAGGCCGCAGGACAAGGTCTTCAAAGGAGGACCTTACGTCCACAAGCTGGAGAGAAATATCCAGGAAGCTGCAAACAGCTTGCACTGACTCGGTTTTTTTTTGTTGGATCTCGGAAGGTCCGGACAGAAGAAAATGAACTCCGTGGACCGCCCATCCCTCACTCTTGAGAAGAAAGGCGGCCACGGCGCTATCAACGCCTCCGCTCAACGCAACAACTACCTTTGAAGGTTCTCCAGTCATTATATATCCATGGACAAACCAGTATGGCTTGATCAGAAATATTTTAGTCACCCTTCCTGGATGAAGGCTCCGTGCTGATGCGCGCCGGTTGAGGGCATTTTCACAACAAAATGGGGAAATAGAGGCATGTGAACCCCGAAAGGCCCATTCACGAGAAAAAGGGACCTCCGGTCAGGAGAGAATTGCCTTGTTCAGTCGCACTTCCATTGCATGAGCCGGGCACACGGGTACACACCATTCGCATCCGCTGCATTTTTCCTTGTCAAACAAGACATGCATGTCAGGCCTGCTGACCGAAAGAGCCCCGGTGGGGCAAACCGCGGTGCAGGCACCGCAGTGGAAACACTTGTCTTCATCCCGCTTAATATCCTGGGCCAGGCTTTCCACCTTGATTCCGAGTGTCTTTAAGTACCTGACGCCTCTCTGAAAGTTTTTCTTATGCCCGCTCAGTTCAAGGACCATCAAACCCTCTTTTCGAGGATAAATGGTCGCCTGCAGGATATTAAAAGACAAATCGAAATTCCGTACAAGATTGACCGCAATGGGCTGGTGGGCAACCTGTTTCGGAAATCTCAAGGAAAGTATTTTTGAATACATAACTCATTTCCTCGCATTATATTGAAGCGAGCGGCCATGGCCGCTGTCAAATCAACTTTTCGGTGTAGACGCCTCATGCCTTATGCCTTTGACCTTTCGCCTTTCACCTTTATCCTTTGGCCTTCAACCTCATTTAACGGTATTTATCCATAGCACGTTTAAACCCGGGAAGGGACCTCTCTATGACCTTGTCTTCGACACAGTAAGCGATCCTGAAGTGGGATGGCCCTCCGAAACCGCTCCCAGGCACGGTCAGGATGTTCTCTTCCTGGAGAGCCCGGACAAACGCGGCATCATCTTCTATGGGCGTACGGGGGAAAAGATAAAAAGCTCCCTGGGGCTTTTCAAAGTCATACCCGGCGGACTCCAACCCCTCACAAAAGATGTCTCTCCGTCTTTGGTAGATGGAGATATCAACACTCTCTTCCAGGAGGTGGCGAACAGTCCTCTGCATCAGGGCCGGAGCATTCACGTATCCCAGGACCCGGTTGCACAGCACCAAACCGCCCAGAATTTCCTTCTTCTCGGAAATTTCCGGGTTTGCTGCAACGTACCCGATTCGCTCTCCCGGGAGTGACAGGTCCTTGGAGAAAGAAGTAACTACGAAACATTCCCGGTAGGAGTCAAAAACACTGGGCACTGCTATATTGTCGTACACAATCTTCCGGTACGGTTCATCAGAGATGAGGTAGACAGGTTCACCAAACTTGGCACTGAAGTGGGTCAGAATTTCAGCCAGCCCTTTCAGTTCCTCTTCCGTGTAGATGCGCCCCGTTGGATTGTTGGGAGAATTAATCAGTACCGCCCTGGTTTTTTCCGTAATAGCCTCTGATATGGCCTCCAGGTTTAGAGAAAAATCAGGATGGGAGGAAACTACTTTGGGGATTCCCTGATGATTGTCAAGGTAAAAATTGTATTCCACAAAATAGGGGCTTGGGATCACCACCTCTTCCTGCGGATTAAGAATGGTCTTGAGGACCACGTTCAGGCCTCCCCCTGCACCCACCGTCATGACGATTTCGTCTGCGGTGAATTGTGCCTTATTAAACGTATTCAGGTAATCGGCAACCGCCTGTCTGGTCTCAACAAACCCTGCGTTCGGCATATACGCATGGGTGCCCCGCGTGGGATCCTTTACCAGCCCCGCAAGAATTTCTCCAACCTTTGAAGGCGGTTCAAGATCGGGATTCCCCAGGCTGAAATCAAACACGTTTTCAGCACCGAACTTTGCCTTCCGCTCGATACCTTCCTCAAACATCTTCCGGATCCACGATGATCGCTCAATAGAAGCGCGAACTTTTTCAGAAGCTGACATCCCTCATCCTCCCTTTTTCCATTTCCAATCAAACGTCACCCCAAGCAATTCACCTGAGTATTTCTATTCAACCTTCCTTTTTTTGGCCCTCCTTGTCAACAGAAAAGGGAATATTGCGGGGAATGATCGGAGACAGAATCACCTTGACAGTTCTCACCCTAATCTCCTATTTTTAGGGTATCATCTTCTCTGGTGCTCAGGAGAAAAGAGGGAGAAACAGGTATGTCAAAAGCTTCCAAAAATTCAACCATCGCAATCCTCACCGGGGGTGGTGATGTCCCCGGACTAAATCCCTGCATCAAGGCGCTTGTATACAGGGCCGCAAGCGAAGGCATCAGGGTGGTGGGCATCAGGCGTGGGTGGGCAGGAATACTGGAATATGATCCGGAGAATTCTGACACCGCCGAGAACTGCATCCAAACCCTTGATCCGCCCCATGTCAGGACAATCGACAGGAGCGGTGGGACCTTTCTGCACACTTCACGGACAAATCCCAGTGCAGTGAAAAAGAAAGATGTCCCTCCATCGCTCAAAGAAGCCTTTGGGCCGGATGACAATATCAAGGATTTTACCGGCAGGGTCCTGGATAATCTGGCCTTTCTCGGGATTGATGCTATTATCCCCATTGGTGGGGACGACACCCTCAGTTTTGCCGAGAGAATCCACAGAGAGGGTTTCCCGGTCATTGCCATCCCGAAAACAATGGACAATGATGTCTTTGGAACGGATTACTGCATCGGATTCTCAACCGCCGTCACCAGGGGCGTCAGTTTTATTCATGCCTTGCGCACCTGTACCGGCTCACACGAACGGATAGCCGTCATTGAACTCTTCGGCCGTTACTGCGGGGAAACATCCCTCATATCCGCCTATCTTGCCGGGGTAGATCGCGCCATCATATCCGAGGTCCCCTTTGACCCCAGGAAACTCGCTCAGCTGATCATGGAAGACAAGAAGGCCAACCCGAAAAATTACGCCATGATCACCATTTCAGAGGGAGCAAAAATGGCGGGAGGAGACATGGTCGTCAGTGGTGAATCGGACGCATACGGCCACAGACGATTGGGAGGTATTGGAGAACAAACCGGTGCTCTTCTGAAAGAACTCACAGGACAGGACATCCTGAACCAGCGGCTTTCGTACCTCATGAGAAGCGGGGCCCCGGATTCACTGGACCTCATGGTGGCGGTCAATTTTGCAAACATTGCCATCGACCTTTTTCTCAAGGGGACTTTCGGCCGGTTGGTTTCCCTGACCAGGGGAATCTATACGGACATCCCTCTCAGCACGATCACCACCGGGCAGAAGAGGGTCGATGTGAGGGAACTCTACGATGTAGATGCCTATCGTCCCAAGGTGCGACACGCCGGGGGAAAACCCATGTTTCTCTACTAACCCGGGTTAAATGCAAACCACCTTCAACACTATTGCCTGGGCCGGGCTGCTTGCGAAGAGTTGAATCAAGACAGGCCGGCCCTTTTATCTGAAAGGAATGCCAACATCCCATGAAAAGAAAAAAAACACGCCAGATAAGGGTGGGAGACGTGGCAATCGGGGGAGGCGCGCCTGTCTCGGTGCAATCCATGACCAACACCGATACCCGGGAGGTGGCATCAACCGTAGCCCAGATCAAACATCTCGAAAAGGCTGGGTGCGAGATCGTACGGCTTGCGGTTCCTGATGAAGAGGCCGCGGAGAGTTTCAGGAAGATCAAGGACCGGGTGCACATCCCTCTTATCGCCGACATCCACTTTGATCACCGTCTTGCTATCGCGGCACTCAGGGCGGGCGCAGACGGGTTGCGAATCAATCCAGGGAATATCGGTTCACGGAAGGCGGTGGAAGAAGTGGTACGGGAGGCCCAGGCGAGACGGGTCCCCATCCGGGTAGGAGTAAACGCGGGCTCACTCCATCGAGATATCCTCGCAAAATACGGGCACCCCACTCCTGAGGCCATGGTAGAGAGTGCCTTGAGACATGTTCAGCTCCTGGAAAACCTCGGTTTTCAGGAAATGAAAATTTCTCTCAAGTCATCCAACGTGCAGGCCACCATTCGAGCATATGAACTCCTGAGCACTCAGGTGGACTATCCCCTCCACCTGGGAGTCACGGAAGCGGGAACGCTCATTTCAGGCGCTGTCAAAAATGCCGTTGCCATCGGTTCCCTCCTTGGAAGGGGTATTGGAGACACTTTTCGCGTTTCCCTCACCCGCGACCCCGTCGAGGAAATCAAAGTGGCCTGGGAGATCCTTCGGGCCCTGGATCTTCGCGCCCGAGGTCCGGAAATTATCTCGTGCCCCACGTGCGGCCGTTGTGAAATAGATCTTTTCCGCCTGGTGGAACGTGTTGAAAAGGGCCTGGAAGATATCACCGCTTCGCCGAAAGTGGCTATCATGGGATGCATCGTAAACGGTCCGGGCGAGGCCCGGGAAGCTGATGTCGGTGTCGCAGGAGGAAGAGGTCAGGGCATCCTGTTCAGGAAAGGGGAGCTAGTCCGAAAAATCCCCGAATCGGATCTTGCCGATATATTGATCAGTGAAGTCCAAAAAACGGTTAAACAAGAAATTATTCAGGGAGATAGACCGAAGGGAGAAAACTGAAGAAAAACTAAAGGCACTTCAGCCTTCAGCCTAACCCGCATTTCTCACGGGCCTTCGTAGCGAGGCGGCTTTCCTCCGCCACAGTAGATTGCCCGTGAGAAATGCGGGCTAAGTGCCTGTGGAGCTAAAAACATTGCCTTCCGGGTACCACTCCGATAGAAGAAGAATCTCAAGGAACAATGGCTGCAACGAAGTGCACGAGGGAAAAGGAGAAAAACAGATATGCGATACTCAACCTATTTTATACCCACTCACCGGGAAATCCCGGCTGACGCTGAAGTCGTCAGCCATCAATTGATGCTCCGAGCAGGCCTGATCAGAAAGCTGACTTCCGGCATTTATACCTATCTCCCGGCGGGGTTGAGGTCCATAAAAAAGGTGGAACAGATTATCCGCGACGAGATGAACCGGGCAGGCGCCATCGAAGTCCTGATGCCCGCTGTACAGCCCGCAGAGCTTTGGCAGGAAAGCGGACGGTGGGATTTTTACGGCAGGGAACTGCTTCGATTCAGGGACCGGCACAATAGAGACGCCTGCTTTGGTCCGACCCACGAAGAGGTCATTACCGATCTGGTACGGGATGAGATACAATCCTATAAACAGCTTCCCCTGAATTTCTACCAGATCCAGACCAAGTTTCGGGATGAAATCCGTCCCCGTTTCGGCATTATGCGCGGCAGGGAATTTATCATGAAGGATGCGTACAGCTTCGATGTTGATGAAAAAGGGGCCGAAAAGAGCTATGATCTCATGTACGAGGCCTATAACAGAATATTTGAACGCTGTGGACTCAGGTTCAAGGCCGTTGAGGCGGACACCGGACCCATTGGGGGAAACTATTCCCACGAATTCATGGTGCTTGCCGAAAGCGGAGAGGACCTGATCGCCAGTTGTCTCCAGTGCAGCTATGCCGCCAATCTTGAAAAGGCGGAAATCAGGCCGCCGGAAGACAATGCCTCCTCCAATGAGGAAAAACCGGTCGAAATGGAAGAAGTGCATACCCCCGATATCAAAACCATTGACGACCTGGCAGCCTTTCTTTCCGTCTCACCCCGGAAGCTCCTCAAAACCCTGATATATCGCGTGGATGATGACGAAATTGTGGCGGCTCTCGTCCGGGGAGACCATGAATTGAACGAAGCGAAATTCCGAAATCTTCTGGGCGCTGAAACTCTGGAAATGGCTGACCCGGAGACCGTTCACCGCACGACCGGTGCGCCCACCGGTTTCGCGGGCCCCGTGGGCCTCAAGGTCCGCATGGTGGCGGACCAGGCCGTGAAAGAGATGACAAACCTCATTGCCGGCGCAAACCGGGAAGATTTCCACGTCAGGAATGTCAATCTCGGCCGCGATTTTCAGATAGAGCAGTTCGGAGACATTCGGACCATCACCCCCGACGATCACTGCCCCAAGTGCGGGGCCCCTATCGAATTCAAGCGCGGAATTGAGGTGGGACACATTTTCAAGCTGGGAACCAAGTACTCCAAAGCAATGAACGCAGAGTTTCTTGATGAACAAGGGAGAAAAAAATACATGGTGATGGGGTGCTACGGGATTGGTGTGGGAAGGACCGTGGCCGCCGCCATCGAACAGAACCATGATGATGAAGGCATCATTTTTCCGATTCAAATAGCCCCATTTGAGGTCACCATTCTTCCCCTCCAGATGCATGAACGGAGCGTTACTGATACCGCAGAGGAAATGTACTATTTCCTCCAAGACAATGGTATAGACGTCCTGCTTGATGATAGAAAAGAACGCGCGGGAGTGAAGTTCATGGATGCCGATCTCCTCGGGACACCTCTCCGTGTCACGGTTGGGACTCGCGGCGTAAAAAACGGAGAAGTTGAAATCAAGATGAGGGCCGAAAAACCGCCTCACCCGGTCTCGATCCAGGATGCGCCGGAATTTATCATGAAACAGGTACGTCTGCTGTATGATTCGACTGAATGATATTACTTCTCAGATTCTGAACTACCATCCCAAGGCAGATATTACCCTGGTGGAAAAGGCATACGTCTATTCAGCAAAAGTCCACCAGGGCCAGATCAGGCTTTCAGGTGAGCCTTATCTTTCCCATCCTCTCGAAGTTGCCTATATCCTCACCCAAATGAAAATGGACACCGTGTGCATCGCTGCCGGCCTCCTGCACGATACCATTGAAGACACTGACGCACAACTCTCCGACATTGCGCGACTCTTTGGCAAAGAAACCGCTGATATCGTGGACGGAGTCACCAAGATAAGCAAAATACAGTTCTCCAACCGGGAACAGCGCCAGGCCGAAAATATTCGTAAAATGATCCTTGCCATGTCCAATGACATCAGGGTCATCCTGGTAAAACTGGCCGACCGACTTCACAATATGAGGACGCTCGGGTATCAGCCGGAACCGAAACAGCGTTTGATCGCACGGGAAACCCTGGACATTTACGCTCCCCTGGCCGGAAGAATGGGCATTTACTGGGTCAAGTCGAGTCTTGAAGATCTCTGTCTCTACTACATGGAACCCGAAATGTACCAGAAAATAAAGGCAGAGATCGCCCAGCGGAAAAGCACCCAGGAAAAATTCATACAGGAAGTTCGCGAACTTCTCACCAAAAAGCTGGAAGAAGTTGGAATCAAGGCGACGGTAGAAGGAAGGCATAAACATTTTTACAGTATTTACAAGAAAATGATGGCCCAGCAGCTCACGGTGAACCAGGTTTACGACATCATGGCATTCAGGGTCATCGTTGATTCCATAAAGGAATGCTACGAGATCCTCGGCCATATCCACAGCATGTGGAAACCGATCCCCGGCCGTTTCAAGGACTATATCTCAGTGCCTAAAGAAAATATGTACCAATCCCTTCACACTACCATGATCGGTCCCCTTGGGCAGCGCATGGAAGTGCAGATACGCACGTGGGAAATGCACAGGATCGCTGAGGAGGGGATTGCGGCACACTGGAAATATAAAGAAGGGAGGAGTGGGAAGCAGACAGACGAAAAACAGTTCGCCTGGCTGCGACAACTTCTTGAATGGCAGAAAAGCCTCAGTGACCCTCTGGAATTCCTCGAATCCGTGAGAATGGACCTCTTCCCCCACGAGGTTTACGTTTTCACTCCTAATGGGGAGGTAAAGGAATTCCCTAAAGGAGCGACACCAGTGGATTTTGCCTACAGCATCCACTCGGAAGTGGGAAACAAATGCATGGGTGCAAAGGTCAACGGGAAAATGGTGCCGTTGAGGTATGAATTGAAGAACGGGGATATTGTGGAAATCATCACCTCCCCTAGACACCACCCCAGCAAAGACTGGCTCGAATTTGTAAAGACCCCCAAGGCCCGCAACAAAATTCGGCACTGGATCAAGACCCAGGAACGGGATGAAAGCATCGCCCTTGGCAAGACAATTCTGGAAAGACTCCTGGAGCAGGAACATATTGCCTTTCAGAGTATCCTGAAAAGCGACCAGGTCATCTCCGTTGCCAAAGACCTTTCTTTTCATTCGGTAGAAGATCTACTGGCCGGGATAGGTTTCGGGAAAGTGTCGCCAAAACAGGTGGTAGGCCGACTCAAGCCCAAACTTGGTCTGAAGGATGAAAAGGGGCCCGGCCTGGTGGGCAAGATGGTTCACCGGATTAAACGCCGAAAGCCCGAAAAAGGGATCCAGGTGAAAGGCGTCAGCGAAATGCTCATACGCTTTGCCAATTGCTGTCATCCCTTACCGGGAGAGGAAGTGGTCGGTTTTATCACAAGGGGGCGTGGCGTCACTATCCATACAAAGGACTGCCCGCATATTCTGAAGGCCAACAGTGACAGATTGGTGGATGTGGCATGGGAGGCTGAATCGAATGAATCTTACCAGGCTGAACTGAAGGTGATCAGCCTTGACAAAAAGGGAACACTTGCAGATATAACGGGAATCCTGGCCCAGAAAGACGCCAACATCATCCATGCGGAGGTAAAAACCACCCTGGACGCCCAAGGAGTCCTTTACTTCACCATAGAGGTAGTCGATTACAAGCAACTCCAGGAAATAATGGGGGCAATAAAAAGGATCAAGCACGTAATTACGGTGGAACGGGTATGACGGGCTACGGTTTCACCACTCTGCCTGACTTGATGCAGCTCGTGCACACCCTGATCTTCTTTGTTCGCCCGTTCTGAACGCAGCGAACTTTCTGAAGGTTCGGGTACCATCGGGTTTTTGTCTTGTTATGGGCATGGCTCACATTGTAGCCAACGGTCGGTCCTTTTCCACAGATCTCACATACTCTTGACATTGGGGTTCTCCTTGCTCAATACTGAATAGGCCCGCACAGGGCCCTATTAACAATTCGAATTTTTTAATCTACTCCTTCTACCGAATAAAAGCAAGAAAATTTATCAGCTTCCTATGGAAAAACAACACTCTTCCCCATTGCCAGACAATAACCAGGCCATCCTTTCTCCAAGACTAAATACTCCCGGGGACTCCATGAAGCATATCCACCTCATGGGAATCTGCGGAACCGGGATGGCCTCTCTGGCCGGGCTCCTCAGCAGCAAGGGATACCACATTACCGGCTCAGATCAGAATGTCTACCCTCCTATGAGCGATTTCCTGAAATCCCTGGAGATTCCAGTCCTGTCCGGGTACCGGCCCGAGAACCTCCACCCCTCCCCCGATCTCGTTATCGTCGGGAATGTTATTACCCGCCAGAACCCGGAAGCAGTGGAGCTTTCCCGATTGAAACTCCCGTATCTCTCTCTCCCGCAGGCCTTGGCCCATTTCGCACTGGAAGGGAAACAATCCATCGTAGTCAGCGGCACCCACGGCAAGACAACCACCACGTCCCTGGCGGCCTGGATCCTTGAAAAAGCAGGCCTTGGTCCCGGATTCATGATCGGTGGGATTCCCCTCAATTTTCAGCAGAATTTCAAGTCCGGCCGCGGCCCCTATTTTGTTGTTGAAGGGGACGAATACGACACCGCATTCTTTGACAAAGGCCCCAAATTTCTGCACTACAGGCCCTGGGTCGTCATCTTGACCAGCATCGAATTCGACCATGCCGATATCTATTGCGACCTGGATCATGTTCTTGCAAGTTTCCGGAAATTAATTGATCTTATCCCTGAAAAAGGGCTCCTCATTGCCAACAGTGATGACCCGAGAATTGCAAACGAACTGGGGCGCGCCAAATGCCCCGTCCAGACCTATGGCCTTTCCGGACAACCCATCTGGGGAATAACCGAAATTTCCTTTGATGACCAATACACCCATTTGCGCATCTCCCGGGAAGGCAGAGATTTTTTCTCTCTCAAGACCCCCCTTTATGGGCGCCACAACATATCCAATCTCCTCTCTGCAGTGGCACTGGCAGATTTTCTTTCCCTGCCGAAAGATGCCCTTTCAGAGGCCGTTGCAAGCTTCAAGGGTGTCAAACGCAGACAGGAGGTACTGGGGGAAAATAGAGGAATACTCGTCATCGATGATTTTGCACACCACCCCACCGCGGTTTCTGAAACCGTTCTTGCAGTGAAGGAGAGGTTTCCCGGCAGGAGACTTGTGGCTGTTTTTGAACCGCGTTCCAATTCCAGCAGACGAAATGTCTTTCAGGAGCGGTATGCTGATTCATTTGGAGCTGCCGACCTGGTCATGATTCCTGAACCACCGCTGATGCACAAAGTTCCCCCGGATGAACGTTTTTCCTCCATTCGGTTGATCCGGGATCTCCAGGAAAAAAGAATTACGGCCTTTTACTTCAAGACCACTGACGCGCTCCTCAATGGCCTGCTCAATCACGCACAATCGGGTGATGTGACCCTCTTCATGTCCAACGGCGGCTTCGACAACCTCCCCAGGAGATTCCTTAATGGGCTGTAACTACCACCCGTAGCAGTTCTTTCCCAGGAACTGTTTTCGGTATGATTCGAGCAGGGGAGTGAGATCCCTTGCCGGCGGGACCTGCTCTTCCAGCCTCTCCAGCAGAACGCTGTCGCTCACGATCACATTGAGGGACCTCTTTGGGATATCAATCTCTATGATATCCCCGTCCCTGATGGCGCCGATAGCTCCCCCGTTGAATGCCTCCATCTCCACATGCCCGATACATGGACCTGTCGTAGCCCCTGAAAACCTCCCATCCGTAAGCAGGGCCACCTTCTTGTACCCTGCCCCTTTCAGTGCATCAGTAGGAGTCAACATCTCCGGCATGCCCGGCGCGCCGGCCGGGCCCTGAAACGGGAGAACCACCACGTCCCCTTCAGCGATCCCGCCTGACCCGATGGCGTCAAGCAGGTCTCTTTCGGTATAGAAAACCTTGGCCGGCCCGGAATGGACCATCATATCAGGGGCCACCGCCGTCTGTTTGATTATCGCGCTGTTGCCGATATTTCCCTGCAGCACAGCGATTCCACCCTGGGAATGGTATGGACGCTCAAGGGGTCTGATGATCTCTTCGTCCAGGACCTTCCCCTCCGCAGCGATCTCTGCGATGGACTTTCCGTTGACCGTGGGCGAGTCTTTGATCCCATCCCGCAGCCGGTACAGCACCGCCGGGATACCGCCTGCGGCATCCACGTCAGCCATCTCATACGGGCCCGCCGGGATGATGGAACAAAGGTGCGGTGTCTCCCTCGAAACCATGTCAAACACCTCAACACCACGCTCAATGCCCGCCTCCCGGGCGATTGCCGGGATGTGGAGCACCGCGTTGGTTGACCCGCCCATGGCCATGTCTACCCGGATTGCATTTTCGAACGCTGCCTCTGTCATGATATCCCTCGGCTTGATCCCCTGCTTCACCAGTTCCACAATCTTTTTCCCGGTCTCATAGGCCTGTATCTTCTTGAGTGGATCCAGGGCCGGGGTGGTCGCGCATCGCGTGAGGGACATCCCCAGGACCTCGGCCACGACCGCCATGGTATTCGCAGTATAAAGCCCCACGCATGAACCCGCACCACACGTCATGGTCGGGAGCATCTTTTCTGCCGCATCTGCTGACAGCTTTCCGGACTTCACCTGGCCCACCATGCCGAATCCTTCAATGGGGTGGTGCTTTTCCCCGTCTATGACATTGGCCTTCATGGGCCCGCCCGTGAGCATGATGGCCGGCAGATTCAGCCGCCCGGCAGCCATCAGCATCCCCGGGGTAATCTTGTCACACGAGGTGACTCCTACCCAGCCGTCCAGGGAATGGGACAGGGTCATGATCTCCACATTGTCCGCGATGTGTTCCCGGCTGGGAAGACTCAAACGCATCTCCACAAACATGGCCACCCCGTCACAAACCCCGGGCACGCCCCACTCAAAGGGAACACCGCCCGCGTCCCTGATTCCCCGTTTCACCTCTTCTGTCAATTCATTAAGATGAATGTGGCCGGGGATAATATTATTGTAACTGTTGGCAATTCCAATAAAGGGTTTCTCCAGATCAAAATCCTTTTCTTTCAACCCGGCTGACATGAGCAGTGCCCTGTGAGGCAGTGTTTCAATCCCCTTTTTCAATACGTCCGACCTCATAATCTCATCCTCCTGTTTATTCCTGGCAATACTTCATTGCCTAACCACCGTCCGCCTTTCATCTTTTTAAATATTCTTCACCAACGACAATGACCAGGCATTCGCTCTCTTCCTCTCCGATATTCTGTCCCCTGTGGGGAGTAGATGGATCAAAATGGATAGCGTCACCCGTGCCGAGCCTGATTTTCTCCTTGC
>QMLQ01000067.1 GCA_003646815.1 Deltaproteobacteria bacterium
AAACCCGGGAAAGAGCCGATTGAGAAAGGAGTTCGTATCATCGTTTCCCATATCGACTCCCCGCGTCTGGACCTCAAGCAGCGACCTCTTTACGAAGATGTGGACCTGGCATTCCTCAAGACCCACTACTATGGCGGCATCAAAAAATTCCAGTGGCTTTCCCGTCCCCTGGCCATCCACGGCCGGATCGTGAAAAAGGATGGAAAGACCGTTGATCTTTCCATCGGTGAGGCCGCATCGGATCCGGTTTTTACCGTGCTGGACCTGCTTCCCCACCTGGCCAGGAAGGTCCAGTATGAAAAGAAGCTGGGCGAGGCCATTGCCGGGGAGAAACTCAACCTGATCGTAGGGAGTCTCCCGCTTGGTGATAAGGAAACCAAGGAACGCTTCAAGCTTGGAGTCCTCAATCTCCTGAACGAGACCTACGGGTTGACGGAAGAAGATCTGCTGAGCGCTGAACTGGAGGTGGTGCCTGCCGGAAGCGCCAGGGACGTGGGATGGGACCGTTCTCTGGTGGGAGCCTACGGGCAGGACGACCGGATTTGCGCCTACACCAGCCTCAGCGCCCTGATGGACACAAAGGAGATATCAAAGACAGCCGTCGCGCTTTTCGTGGACAAGGAGGAGATCGGGAGCGACGGCGCCACGGGCGCCAAATCCAGGTTTCTGGAATCGGTCATCGGTGATCTAATGGAGACGCTGGGACAGCGCCCGAGCGCCATAGAGATTTCCAGGATACTCTCCAGATCCCGGGCCCTGTCCGCGGACGTGAACGGCGCCCTTGATCCTGACTACCAGGAGGTCCATGAAAAACAAAACGCCGCCCGCATGGGGTATGGAGTGTGCATTACCAAGTTTACAGGGTCCGGCGGCAAGTACAATGCGAACGACGCGGACGCCGAGTACGTGGGATGGCTCCGGAATCTTTTCAACAGAAAAAAGGTGATATGGCAGACCGGCGAGCTCGGCAGGATTGACGAGGGAGGAGGCGGTACCGTGGCAAAGTTCCTGGCCCCGTACGGCATGGATATCGTCGACTGCGGCCCGGCCGTCCTGTCCATGCATTCCCCCTTTGAGGTCTCCCACAAGGGGGATCTCTATATGACCTACAAAGGATTCAGGGCCTTTTTTGAAATTTCATGATGATAGTCAAGATTTCGAGGTTTCGACGATTTGCCGGGAAAAATGTTTGTAACTGAGATTTTGACAAGAATGTTGTCGTTAAAGTATTTATGATCATTAAAGAATCATGCAGCAGGAACACGCGTGAGCACCGGGGCGGGGGCTCCCGGTGCAGTGATTGAAGGACATGCTTCCCGCAATGAACCCATTGATAAAGCACCATCCCGCAGAACATTCTTTCATCCACTGAGGCTGGACAATGATGTTGAGATGGAAAGACAGAAGGCGCAATACAAGGAGCAGGCTGGACCCGCCCGAGGTGGGCCTTCTTTTTCATGAGCCTGATGAGGCATCCGATGGGCGGTTTGAAGCCTTTTACGTGGATCTGGTCAACAGGAGTCTGGGCGGCGCTCTGGTGAGAACGCGAAGAGAAATGAGACCCGATGCCCGGGTTTTCTTCCAGATCTACGATGCCCACGCCAGGGCGTGGGTGTCTACGCCCGCGGCTGCCCGATGGGCTGCCCGGGAAGTAGAGCGCGAAGGTTCTTTCCTGCTGGGCGTTACGTTCCGTGAACCGGCGCCGGGCCAAAAGATTCCCGGCTTTGAAGACCTCCACGACAGGAAAATCCCCCTGCCGTCAGACTATGAGTTTTTCCGGAAAACAAAACCGCTTAAATACGTCTGCAGGGAAGCGGTGTGCCCCTTGCTCAACAGCGTGACCCTGAAACAGGTGCGCGCCGGAGAACGCTTCATAACCCAGGGAGAAGAAGGGGATACGCTCTATGTCATTCAGTCAGGGTCCTGCCTGGTCAAAGTGGAAAAGGAAGGCGAGATCATCCCCATTTCCCGCTGCAGGGAAGGCGATATTGTGGGCGAAATGGCACTGCTCACGGGGGAACCCAGGAGCGCCCATGTTGATGCGGAAACCGACATGGAACTCTGGGGCCTGACCCAGGAGCAGTTTGAGGGGATTGCCCAGGAATTCCCTGATTTCCGCGTATTTCTGACCGATATTGTAGCGCAAAGGTTCTCCTCCCGCAGGGAAACGGCCCACCGGGAGATCGGAAAGTACCTTGTGACGGATATCATCGGGCGCGGGAGTTACAGCGTGGTCTATAAAGGGAAACATGGGGCGCTCAATATGCCCGTGTGCATCAAGATGCTGAAACATAACCTGGCCATGGACCCGGATTTTCAGCGGGCATTCAAGCAGGAGGCGAGGCTCATCGCGACCCTCAACCACCCGAATATTGTCCGGGTGCTCGACATTGAAGAACGCTTCCGCACCTTGTTCATCATCATGGAGTATCTCGAAGGGGTTTCGTTGCGCTATCACCTGGACCACGGCCCCGGGCTCTCGTACCGGGACATCGTGAGTATTCTCTTGCAGGCATGCTCAGCGCTGAAATATGCCCACAATAAGGGAGTGGTGCACCGGGACATTAAACCCGCCAACCTCTTTTTATTGCCGACGAATCAGGTCAAGATCGTGGATTTTGGTGTGGCCGCTCCGGCCGGAGCCGAGGCATACAATATTGCGGGCACCATCCATTACATGGCCCCGGAACAGATCGCGTGCGACCCGGTGGACGGCCGGATCGATTTCTATGCCCTGGGGATTACTGCCTACGAGATGACGACGGGTGAAAGGCCCTATCCCGGGAATGATCCCGATGAATTGATGACCCTGCATCTCAGGGAGGATATCCCGGATCCCGCTCAGAAGAGACCGGATATTCCGGAAGAGTTGCGAACATTTATCATTACTGCCTGCCGGCGTGATCCGGACGAAAGAGAGCAAAGTTTTTCACCGGCGGTAAAGGGCCTGCAAAGGCTGGCCGCCAAGATTGGACTGAACGTTGACCACCTGTTCCCGGAAAAAATGAAGATGAGGACCGTGCATCTTTTTTATGGTGATTCAGAGCAAACTGCCGTAGAGGAACTCCTGGAAGAGATTGGAGGCAGAGCCCGGGAAATGGGCCTTGTACTCAAGGCGGCCCCATTGCCTGATTCCTGAAGCTAAGTTATACTTATTCTCGCGAATCTTGTTTTTGACTCCGATCGGGAAGCGGAATTCTGGGTTCCGGAATGACAACAGGGCGATCCACTGTTTATCGTAGCACATCAGATATCCCGCCAGCTGTGGGGCGGGGAGTTCATTCGTTTTTTTCGATGAGATGTATGGGGAAAGGAGGTAGTCCTAGTGGACCGGGAACGGATTGATATCACTCCTGAATCCTGCAAAGAACGCTTCCGCCTGCTCCTGGACAATATGAGCGATGCGGTTTATGTGCTCGATACAAAGGGAAGGTTTGTCTTTGTAAACCGGGCCATGACGGATCGTTCACGGATCCCGCCAGAAGGGTTTCTTGGACGCCACTTCCTTGATTTCCTAGACCCGAAAGACCAAAAAAATGCGCAGAAGCGGTTTAACAAGGTCATAGCGGGCGAAGAAGTTCCACCCTACGAGGTAGAGTACCGGGCAGCAAACGGGAAGGGCATCTGGGTGGAGGTAAATTCCAAAGCCCTGTATGAAAACGGCCGGATTGTGGGATCTCTCGGCATATCCCGGGATATCCGCCGCCGGCAAAAGGAAAAAGAGGAACTGGAGCGGCGGGTGAGAGAGCGCACCGCGGCATTGGAAGCAGAACTCCGGGAGCGCGAGCTGGTGGAAAAGGCGCTCCGAAAAAGCGAACGGAAGTTCAGGGAATTAGCCGAACTCCTGCCTGAAGTGATTTTTGAAACCGATATGGAAGGAATGCTTACCTACACCAATCGCGCCGGTTTTGAAACATTCGGGTATTCCCGGGAAGAATTTGACCAAGGGGTGAGCGCAATTGAGATCATCGCAGAGGAAGACAGGCAGCGGCTGAGAAAGAACCTCGAACGTCTGATGGAAGGGAGAATCCTGGGTCTTGGCCAGTACCTGTGCCTGAGAAAAGACGGGACCACCTTTCCTGCCTTTATCCACAGCAGTGCCATTGTTGATGAGGACGGGTCTCCAGGGGGATTGCGGGGCATTTTGGTTGATGTTACCGCGGAGAAACGAGCCGAGGAAGAACGGTTGCATTACCAGCGGCACATGAGCATCCTGGCATCCGAGCTTTCCCTGGCCGAGGAGCGGGTTCGGAGACATGCGGCAATGGAGCTCCATGATACCGTGGCCCAGATCATGGCGTTTGCCAAGATGAAGCTGGGAATCCTGCGAAAAACCACGGCCGAAACTTCCCTGAAAACAAAGGTTGACGAGGTGCTTTTGTTAGTGGAGGAGGCCATCTCCAACACCAGGGGAATTATGTCTGAACTCGTCTCTCCCATCCTCTACGAAATGGGCCTGGTCCCGGCCATCGAATGGCTGGCCCAGCGATTCAGACGGCGATACGATTTGACTATCGTAGTAGAAAAAACCAGGAACCGGACCCGCTCCTCTTCGATGTGAAAGTCCTGATTTTCCAGATCGCCCGCGAGTTGCTCCTCAACGTGGTGAAGCACGCAAATGCAGAGAAGGCCGTAGTAAGGATAAAGACCGGCGATCAGATCTTGAGCATTGTTGTTGAGGACGATGGGATTGGTTTTGAACTCGACAGTGTTCCTGCGATCCGGGAAGACACGACGACCCATTTTGGTCTCTTCAGTGTCAGGGTGCGTTTGGAGTCCATTGGCGGGAAATTCAGGATCAGGACCAGCCCCGGCAATGGCACCAGGGTAATCATCTCTGTGCCCTTTTCATCAGGAGAAGAGGGGAAAGGAGCAAAAAATGACCATCAGGATCGTGATCGCGGATGATCACCGAATCATCCGGGAAGGTCTTTGCTCTTTGCTCAATGGTGAAGCTGACCTTGAGGTAGTGGGTCAGGCGGAAAATGGAAGGGAAGCGGTACGCCTTGCTCGTGATCTCTCACCCGAGGTGGTCCTCCTGGATGTGAGCATGCCCGATCTGAACGGCGTAGAGGCCACGGGGCAGATCGTCACGGAGTGCCCCCGCGTGAAGGTGATCGCTCTTTCCATGCACAAGGACGAGCACTTTGTTGCCGGTATGCTCCTGGCAGGCGCCTCAGGTTATCTGCTCAAGGATTGCTGCTTTGATGAACTGGCAGGCGCCGTCCGCTCGGTGGTGGGCGGGGGTCTGTATCTGAGCCCGGGGATCACCCACGTGGTGGTGAAGCACTACATCGACCACCTCATGGAGAGGGAGGAAGTGCTCCGACCGCCGCTTTCCTCCAGGGAAAAGGAGGTGCTGCAGTTGGTCGCGGAGGGAAAGACCTCCAAAGAGATTGCTGTAACCCTCTGCATCAGCGAGAAGACCGTGGAAACCCACCGGCGCCACATTATGGAGAAACTCGGGTTGAACAGCGTCGCGGACTTGACGAAGTATGCCATCCGCACCGGCACTACCTCACTCGACAATTGATTCAGCCACACATGCCCGCCGGGATTTAATCCGGTTTCAAGCGCAACGCGGAGACATGGGACTTCCCGCCGCCACAGTAGATTGCCCTTGAGAAATGCGGGTTAGTCATGGGGCTCTCCACCGTCACAGTCCTGCGCTTTGCGGACTCGGTGAGAAATCCGGGCCAACATACACATTTTTCCCGATCGATGTGTCGGGAACCGGAGGACAAATCAATACTATTTTCATTTTGTAACCTATCTGTAACCTTATCCTGATATAATAATCAGATATTTCCTCACAGTAGAATAAAGTGACCTTACCGGGACTATACCTTATCGCCATAAGATAATTTTTTTGAAATAAAGAAAAATAACCAGAAAAATGTGTAAAACGATGCCATTAATAGAGATGTTTTACATATATGCGGACGGGACTCAGGCGGATAATCTTTCATAATGAATATGAATAGTAAATTAAAAAAGGATTAAATATGAAATAATGCCATCAAAAGCGCTTGGCATATAATTTGCTTTTGTATATCCATATTTTTTCTAATTTTTAAGACAAAAATGCTTTGATTTAGCCTCCGACCACCTTGTTAGAAAGAACATTGGCGAACTAGCGCGCTTTCCGGGTTTTTGACGTGAGCAAGAAAACTATTGATGAAAAATCAGTGTTTTTCCCGGGCAAAATCAGCGTTTTCCCTTATTGCCTTTCCTTAAATGACCCATTATAAAAATAATGGGAAACTATTTCTCATAGCATTTCAGCGGGGTTTCACACGCCCATGCAATTTTCACTGATTAATGTTGAGGAAAAATTGAGATCCTATAGGCGATTTGCTGATTGCCAAGGGATCATACTTGAATGGAAAAATGAATTGTACAGCTACCCCGTAGAACTCAAGAAAAGCATAAATGGTCCAGGGGGCTGCACCCAGGAAAAAGAAGGGGCCGAGGCCTTTGACAAGGGTAATACGATAAAGGAGTTTCCACTTGAGAGCGGCCGATTGATTTTTGTAGATCCTGGGAAATCTGCTGATAAGCGCACACTCAAATTCTTGGCGAGAGAATTGGAGGAAGGTATCCAACTCGCCACAACATTTGACAGTATTTTCAACGCCGTCAAGACAATTTCTTCAGATCTGCGGTTGCGGCCGCTGCTTGACAGGATCATGAGTCTCTCGGAAGAAATCCTGAATGTGGAAGTCAGTTCTGTCATCCTTTTGAACAGGGAGAAAAAGGAACTCTACTGGGAGATAAGCAGGGGGGAAGGTTCCGATTTCTTTCGAGAGAATGTGACTATCCCGTTGGGTGAAGGTATTGCAGGAACTGTTGCGCAGAATGGAAAACCGGTTTTGCTGAATGACGTCTACAGTGATGGGAGATGGTGTCCATCATATGACTGGAAGAGCGGATTTCGGACGCGCTCCATGCTGTGCGTTCCAATAGAATACCACGGCAGAATTTTAGGGGTAATTGAGGCCATCAACAAGAAGAAGGGAAAATTTACAACCTACGATCTGAGCGTTCTGGATTGCATTGCTTCACAGGCGGCTGTTGCCATAGAAAATGCGCGAATTTACGAAGAGCTGGATGAGGCCTATGAAGAATTAAAAGCCTTGGATAAGGCCAGGAAAAAGGTCATTAATCACCTTTCACATGAAATAAAGACTCCTCTTGCAATCCTCGGCGGAGTAGTAAGGAAGCTTTCTGATGAGCTTGACAGGCTCCGCATCAGGGGGCTGGACAATACGCTGAACAGGGGGCGGCGCAACTTGAGCCGGCTTTTTGATCTCCAGGAAAAAATTGACGACATCCTCCACGCAGGGAATCACGTAGAGCAAGATAAATTGATCGGACTTGTCGAAAAGGCTTCTTCCCTCATTGAAGGTGCAAACGAGGAAGTTCGCTCTAAGCACGGAGAACTGCTCGACATCATCACTGAGCTCATCAAATCCACCTTTCAAACAGAGAAAATTCATGTGGAAGGTATCCCTCTCCGAGAATTCATGGATCAAGTGTGCGATGAAGCAGCCTTTTTGATGGGGAGGAGGGATCTTCACATCATAAGAAAATTTGAAAAGGATATTATTCTGCGTATGGATAAAGGCGTTCTCAAGAAAGTATGTCAAGGCCTGTTGAAAAACGCGATTGAAAATACTCCTGATCAGGGAAAGATAGAAGTGAGCACAAGATCCACGGAGAAAGATATCTGGATAGAATTTAGAGATTTCGGCATAGGCATTACACCCGAAAACCAGAAAATGATCTTCGGCGGCTTTTTCCATACCCAGGATACCGATTCTTACACGTCAAAGAAGCCTTATGAGTTTAGTGCCGGCGGGTCAGGAGCTGATCTTCTCCGGACAAAAGTGTTTTCAGAAAGATTTGGTTTTTCAGTACGGCTTGACAGTACGCGCTGCGGGTACATCCCGGAAGATACTGATATCTGCCCGGGAAAAATATCATTATGCAAATTTGTTGAAGAACGTACCGAGTGTTTTTCATCAGGAGGGAGTACCTTTTTGCTCAAATTTTCCAAAGCTGCACAGGGGTAAACGACGCTTTTTTGAGGGGGCGACCTCATGAGTATTCGAATTGTCATTGCGGATGAAAATAGAATAATCCGAAAAGGCATCAAGGCACTGCTTACTCCCGAGGCTGACATGGAAGTAATTGGCGAAGCGAAAACAGGGCAGGAATCCTTGCACTTAGCCAAGAAGTTGGCACCGGATGTGGTCATTATAGATATTTCTTTGCCGGATATGAACGGCATTGACGCAACGGCACGTATGGTGTCGGAGGTGCCAAGTACTAGAGTGATGGCCCTCTCGAAGCACAAGAGCGAAAATTCTATTCTCAATATGTTTAAAGCTGGGGCATCAGGGTATATTCTGAAAGATTGCTCTTTGGAAGAACTCACTGACGGGATCAGGGCTGTTGCCGATGGTAACAAGTATCTCTGCCAGAGGATAACAGGGGTTGTAATAAGCGATTATCTGCGGCGTTGCTCTTCATCAGACAACGGGAACGTTTCTCCGTTGTCAAAAAGGGAAAGAGAAGTATTGCGGTTGCTCTCGGAAGGAGAAAGCTCCAAGGACATTGCCGCGAAACTTGAGATAAGCACGAAAACAATAGAGACCCATCGCCGAAGGATTACGTCGAAGCTAGGGATCAAGGGCATAGCGGGGCTCACTAAATATGCTATCCGTGAGGGGATAACCTCTTTGGATTCTTAGCTTGTGGCCATCCACAAAGTTTTTTTGAAATAAACGGAGGATAAAATGCCCTATTTATCAAAGCGATCATACGCCGTATGTTGTTGTGTCCTTTTCGTGGGACTGTTTATCCTTACCAGTCCCTGCTTTTCGGCTGATGAATCCATAGCCACCCTGACGAAGTTTTCCGGTAAGGTCTTGATAAAAAGCCATGGCTCCTGGGGGATCCCTCCCCGGAAAGGTCTCCCGCTTTTTTCACAGGACAAAGTAGTGACCAGGATTGGTTCTGCGACCGTTACTTTCAGGGACGGGACTGTTGTGGACATCTATAACAACACGAACATATTGATTCGAGAAGAGAAGAAAGAAAAAGGGCTTGCGAAGGGAGCAAAACTGGTCAAGAGGCACATCCTCTTGTTCCTTGGCAAGCTGTTTTTCAAGACGGGCAGGAAAAAGGTGGATATGCAGTTCGAAACAGCAACCGCCCTGGTGGGGATACGCGGTACTGCCGGTATCTTGAGTATTGGCGCCGAGGGCATGACCTATATCAAGTTTATTGAAGGCCATGCAGCCTATACCGTTGGAGAATTTATTGAAGGGATCGCAAAAGAGGTGCCGGTGGAAATTGCTGACGTCACCTCGGTGCAGCGTGCTACCTTTGTAGCGCGGGCCGCAGCGGATCAACTGAGAAGAACAAAGGAAAAAGTGACAAAGGGTGAGATGCGCCCGCAGCAGGTTGCGCTGGCAAAGGCAATACTTGAAGAAGCCACCGCTTGGGAGGTCCTGGCAAATGCTGAGCTCATGCTAAAGAGTCCTGATGCAAAGGTGGCTGCGTGGGCCAGGAAGAAAAAGGCGGAAGCAAGGACCGCAATCAAGAAGGCAAAAGATGCCCAAAAAGAGGCTATAAGAAGAGGGGCAGATCCGGCCTTCAAGGGCTTCGGCCCTGCGGAACCGGGGTTTGATATCCCGGTAAAACCGTCTGCTCTTCAGATAAAGTCCTCGGTACGGACATAGCAGAAGGAGACAAAAATCATGCTAACCCAGAAAACATGCTGGCCATATATTGTTTGTGCGTTCTTGCTCGCAGTTTTCATCCCCCAACAGGGAATCTGCGCGGACCAAACGTCATTCGGGAAAACCGGAACAGCAGGCGTTTTGACAATCGGGCCTGACGGGCAAACCTTCATCAGGTTCACCCGAGGCTACGCAATAACAAAAATCGGGCAATACATAAAAGAAGGCGTGGCAAAGCCGGTCCCAACCTGGTTGGCGGATAAAAATCCCATCCAGCGCGCATCGTTTCTGGCCGTTAGCGCTGCCCAGGAGTGTGAAAACGCCAAGAAAAAATTCGCCCGGGGTGAAATTTCCGCAAAGGAGAGAGATTGGATTTGTGCAAAGGCACAACAAATGGCGGCAAGGGAAACCACCGCATGGGCCACGGAGTTTATCAGGAAAAACCCTGACCCGGCAGTGGTTGAATGGGCAACTGATCAAAAAATGGAAGCTGAGGAATTAGAGACAATAGCAATTCAAAACGGCGCTGAACGAGTTGCTCCTCCAGAGGCTTTCGAGACTGCTGAAACCCCGGTGTTCGCGACTCCCTTGGAACCGCCTGGGCAAACAGTCCCATACTTGGAGAAACCCGCAAGTCAGTTTACACCTTAGCCGGAGTTCCTCATCGATCGGCAGTATATTTTTCGTTTGTTTTGACCTCTGGACTGTTGAAGGTGAAAAGCTATGAAACATAGATCAATTAGTTGGTTTTTGTTTTTGGGCATCTGTTTCATGTCCCTATTGCCCGTGTCGACCTTTGCGGCACCTAGGTTCACCATAAAGCCCAAGGTATTAACGGGCTGGCGCATGGATACCAACTACTATGGCGCTGAAGATATTGAAAGAGAGGTTTACAGCTACCTGGTCCAGGCAGGATTTGAGCTTGGGGTAAATACGCCAAAAAGCTCCCTGGGTATTGATTATACCATGGATGCAAATTTCTACAATGACAGGGACCCGGTCCCGCCCGGTGAGAAACCTACTGATGACGACAATTTTATCGGTCACACGCTGGCCCTCACGGCCAGGCACCAGACCACCGACCGCGTGCTGTTGGGCCTGGATGACACCCTGTACAAGACCCGGGACCCCGCACAATCAGACGAGCTAAGTAACTCTATAGAGAGGGAAAAGTATCTGATCAACCGGCTGACGCCCCTTGTCTATTATGATTTCGGCCCCAGGTTTTCCCTCGGTTTGCGCTATCAAAATACCAAGATAGATTATGACCCGGGAGCTTCAGAAGACGCCGATGAACATCGTGGCGTACTTGACGTGGTCTATCATTTCTCCCGCCGGGCAACCCTGGATCTGGAAGGCCAGCACTGGAAGAAGGACTATGACGGAGCTACATCAGATTACTCTTCCAACCAGGTTCGTCTTATTTTCAAGAAAAAGCTTAGGCACTTGAGTATCATGGCGGGAGCTGGTTATCATAGCAGGAATTTTGACGATGCGAATGTGGAAAACATAGATATCTTTACCTACACCATAAACCTGGAAGGCGAGGGTACTCTCGCGAACCGCAGAACGTACGTTTCCTTCAGGACAGACCAGAACCTCAATGATCAGGGCCTTGGGGACCAGTACTTCAAGGCAACTCGATTCACCCTGAGAGCGGGACACGAATTTACCAAAAAACTGTCCGCTGATATTCGCGCCTATTACCAGATAAGTGATTACCAAGGGACCTTCGGAGTTGCGGAAGACGGAAGCATAAAAGAACGAAATGACGATACATACGATGTTTCAGGGACCATCAGTTACGCATTTGCACGCTGGTTGAGCCTGTCAATTGGGGGTGGTTATACCCGGCGGGACTCTAATTTGGCAGGACGCGATTACAACAACAGCTATGGCACGGCTCAAATCAGTTTTGCCTATGACCGAAGAAAGTGATGGCACCGGCCGTTTTTCAGGAGATTAGCCTATTGCGATGAGGAATCAGGGAACCATAAACGCTATCATCATTGTCTCCTTTCTTTTCCTTGCTATTATTGGCGACCCCATACCCCTGTCCTTGGCCCAGGGAAAAGGGTATTGTATCGGATCTCGTGACGTGCTCGCCCTCGCCATATACGCGGGAGGAGAAAAACAGCAGGAAGTGGCACTCACCGTTAGCTCCGAAGGGATGATCAATGTCCCTTTTGTCGGACCGGTCAAAGCCGAAGGCCTTACCGTTTCCAAGCTGGAATCATTGATCGAGGGCCCGTTGGCCAAAGATTATTTTGTAAATCCTGATGTTAATATCCGGGTTATTGAATATCACAGCCTGCACTATTACATATCAGGTGCGGTGAACTCGCCCGGGCTCTATGAAGTGAATACAGAAGCCACCCTGATGGAACTTATAGCGAAAGCCGGCGGTGTTTCTCCTGATCGTGGGAACATAGCGTATATTTTTCGCGAATCTGTCCCACAACTGTCTGCAGGAGACACTATTGAAAACCTCATATCTCATCGCGACCCCATCAAGGCGGACCTGAAAAATCTCCTCGACAAGGGAGACATGAGTCACAACATCCTCTTGCATGCAGGGGACGTGGTTTACATCCCTCCTCAAAAGGTCCTCAATTTGTCTGCATCCAAGGTCTATGTGGAGGGAGAGGTGAAAAGCCCGGGTGTGTATGAATACCAGGAAGGGCTCACCGCCTTGAACGCCTGTATCATGGCCGGCGGGTTCGATAAATTCGCTGCACCCAATCGTACCAAAATCGTGCGGAAGAATGGGAATAAGCAGATTGTCATAAAAGTGAACCTCAATGATGTCAAGGATGGGAAGATTCCTGATATCGCGCTGAAACCCGGCGACAGGATTCATATCCCGGAAACCTGGCTGTAAGGAATTTGTGATGGGGTGTCTAAGATACTCCCCCATAAAACAGTTCGCATTTCACCATTTGCTTGCAACACAGAGATAGCATGGACTACCAGGAAGAGGAACAACCCAGGCATGTTGCCGAGTACTACTTCGTCCTCGTCAAGCATAAGTGGATGATAGGGGCCGTATTGGTGCTGACGCTCGCCCTCGTCTATCTCTACAATTCCCGTCAGAAGCCGGTTTACCGGGCAACAGCGACCATGGTCATCGAAAGTGAGAGACGAAGATCGCCGATCAGCGGTCAGATAATGAATTATGAAAGCTTCTACTTTGGTTCTCTGGCCTTTAACACGCATTGCAGGCTGATTACATCGCGGCCGGTCCTGGAAAGGGTGATCAAAGACCTCGGGATGGATCAAGAAAGCGCCCCGGAAAAATTGGAAGCCGGTCCGTTGCAAGGGTTGTTGTCGCGCCTGAAGAAAAATCTGTTTATCCTGCTCCGAAAGAAGGAAAAGCCGCCATTAGCCAGTGAAAAGAAACCCGGGATCAGAGCGGCGCTCACCGGGAGAATCCACATAAAGCCGGTAAAGGACACCCGGCTCTTGAAGATCAATGTCGAGGACACGGATCCCAGGAAAGCGCAGAGGACCGCCAACTCTCTTGCCACGGCCTACATTGCATTTAACATCGAAAATCATATGAAATCATCCAAGAATACCCTGACCTGG
>QMLQ01000068.1 GCA_003646815.1 Deltaproteobacteria bacterium
AAAACAGGATTATCATGGCGCCCCTGTTTGTGGGTTATGCCAATCCGGACGGCTCGGTGAGCCCTCTGGTTCTTGATCATTACAAGGCAATAGCCGCTTCAGGAGTTTCAATGGTGGTTGTGGAAAACGCCTCTGTTGACCCAACCGGTCCGGGGCCCCCGGTGTCGCCCACCGGACACCCTCCCCCGATGCCCTAGGAGGATCGGAAAAGGGCGGTTGGGCCATGTGGGCTGCGAAGACCGCTGCCTGGGGGCTTGGGATGCTGCTTGCCCTTGCGGTCCTTTTGGTTCTGGTTTTATCGTTCTGGTATCTTTGCAGATGGCTTCTGTCCAGAACCTCGACCGGACGGAAGGTCGATTGGAACGCGGATCCGATCCTGGCCTGGCTCAGGAAGAAATCGGAGTTTCTTATTTCCTTGGTGAAAGCTACGGCACTGGCGTTTCGGTCCCACAAAAGCGCAGGTGAGATCTATGCTACCTTACAAAGATGGGGAAGAAGAGGCGGCCTCACCCGCCTTCCCCATGAAACACCAAAGGAATACGGCAATCGAATGAAAGGGGCGCTTCCCCGACTTGAACCGGAGTTCGGAGTGATCATTGATGCCTTCAACGAAGAGATTTACGGAGAGAACACCCTGGGTGAAATCAGACTTGACAACGCACGAAGGGCCATGCGGAGACTGAAGCATCCTTTCTTGTGGTTTCCAAGAATAAGGTTGTTATTTTTTCCCATGAAAGAACAATGAATTGATGATATTGGGTTTCTTCATTTCCGCCATCATGCTTCAGGAAGGCCCAAATATTAGGCTGAAAATAGGGGGTTTATTCTTGACAGCCCCAACCTCACGCAGTAAAATTGCGTTACAATGTAATTATTTTATAGCTACATTCATTGCTTCAGGCATGTTTATGCTTTATGTGGAAAGCTGTCATGTATTCGTTTACGAATTTTAGTGTATTGCCCCTTGAAAAGGGAAGCCCTCTTTCTTATTTGACCTTGCAGGCTATGACAATAAAGCATCAAGTCTGTGGTGATCGCCCGAATATGCGAAAGCTTTCTCTGGGGCTTGACCATTTCCATGAGTGAGGGGGCAAAACGAGGGAGACAAACGCAAAGCTGTTGAATAGGAACAAGGAAACACTAACAAAAAACCGTTGAATTGGATCACGGAAAGGAGGTGAAAACCATATTCGTTCTGGATTAGGTTTTAAGAGATTTCAATCGCGCCTTTTAGCAAGGAGGATAATATCATGAAGAAAAAAGCCTTTTTGTTTTGTCTGGTTGCATTCCTAGGAGTAGTTTTTCTCACCATGGCTGTTGTCAAAGCTGAAGCTGCTCCGATAAAGCTTACCTTTAGCATCTTTTTCCCGCCGACACATGGACAGGCTAAGGCCGCAATAAATTTTGCAAAAGAGGTCGAAAAACGCACCAACGGAAAAGTTCAGATTACTGCCTTTCCCGGAGGTACCCTTACAAAAGCACCGCAGTGCTATGACGGCGTGGTAAAGGGTATATCTGATATGGGAAACTCCTGTTTTGCCTATACGCGAGGTCGTTTCCCGGTGATGGCCGCTGTGGATCTACCCATGGGGTATAAAAACGGGTTACAAGCCAGTCGGGTGGCAAACGGTTTTGCAAAAGCTATAAATCCAAAGGAATTGCAGGACGTTAAGCTTCTTTATGTTCATGCGCACGGTCCCGGACTCCTGCACACAAAAAGACCGGTGCGGAAGCTGGAAGACCTCAGAGGCATGAAAATCAGGGCTACAGGGCTCAGCGCCAAGGTTGTGAAGGCGCTTGGCGGCGTACCGGTGGCCATGCCTCAGGGCGGCACATATGAAGCCCTTCAGAAGGGCGTTGTTGAAGGGACCTTCAGCCCCATAGAGGTTCTCAAAGGTTGGAAGCAGGGCGAAGTCATCAAATATACGACTGAATGTTTCAGCGTGGGCTACACTACGGCCATGTTTGTTGTCATGAACCGCAATAAATGGAACTCACTTCCTGCTGATGTAAAGAAGGTTTTTGAAGAGGTGAGCTCAGAATGGGTAGATGTACATGGGAAGGCATGGAATACCACGGACAAAGCCGGCCGGGACTTCACGTTAAGCCTTGGCAACAAGATTATTCCCTTGTCCGATGCGGAAAGCGCAAGGTGGCGTAAGGCTGTTGAACCGGTGATTAATGACTACATGTCGAAAACCCCCAACGGCGCTGCGTATGTGAAGGAAGTCAAGAAATTGATGGCTCAATATGCAAGATAACAACATTAATCACTCGGGGTTCCTCCTTTTGAAAATTCGAGGTAACCCCGGGTGAAAAGTTGTCTCTCCATGGATTTTTTTGAAAAAATCGGCAAAGAACTGTCAAGGGTGTTGTTCTGGATAGCAGGAGTCGCCATTTTCATCATGATGGTATTGACCTGCGCAGATGTGGTGCTGCGTTTTCTGCGCAGGCCGATACCCGGTACCTACGAACTGGTCTGTTTTTTAGGGGCCACGGCAGTCTCTTTTGCGATGGCCTATACTTCTGTACAAAAGGGCCATGTAGAGGTGAGTCTGTTTGTACGGATGTTCCCTGAAAGGATTCAGGGGGTTATTGGGAGTATTACCAGCTTATTCGGCCTTATCCTTTTTGTCTTTATTATGTGGCAGTCGGTTTTGTATGGAAACGATCTTCGGACCACAGCCGAGGTTTCCCTGACATTACAATTACCCTTTTATCCCTTTGTGTATGGCATCGCTTTTTCTGCCGGTGCGGTTTGCCTCATATTACTGGCAGATTTGTTCAAGAACATCATGAAGGTATTTCGTAAATGAGTCTGACAACCATAGGAATCACAGGCATTGTCATCCTGATTATCCTTTTGTTTTCCCAGATGCCGGTGGGTTTTGTTATGGCGTTTGTGGGACTATTTGGGTTCAGTTATGTGGTGAATTTTTCTGCAGGGCTGAGCCTTTTGGCAAGGGACATCTGGGGTGTTTTTTCTTCCTATGGCCTGACCGTGATCCCGCTATTTGTGTTTATGGGCCAGATTGCCTTTCATGCGGGTATCAGCAAAAGGCTTTATGATTCCGCATATGTGCTGTTGGGGAGCAGGCGCGGGGGGCTTGCCATGGCGACTGTCGGGGCCTGTGCAGGATTTGCGGCAATATCCGGCTCAACCAACGCCACTGCGGCCACCATGGCTACCGTGACCCTGCCAGAGATGAAGCGATACAAGTACGATATGGGGCTGGCCACCGGCACCGTGGCCGCTGCGGGAAGCCTGGGCATTCTCATCCCACCGAGCGTCGTTTTCATTGTCTATGGTATCTTGACCGAACAATCCATTGGCAAGCTTTTCGCTGCCGGTATCCTTCCCGGTATCCTTCTCAGTTTTCTTTTTTTGATGGCTATTCACCTTCAGGTCATGAGGGATCCTTTACTGGCCCCACCGGGCCCAAAGACAGACCTTAAAACGAAAATCAAATCTTTCGCCGGTGTACTGGAGACCTTGATCATTTTTGGCCTGGTTATGGGGGGGATTTTCTTCGGGTTTTTTACGCCCACCGAGGCTGCCGCTGTTGGTGCCTTCTTAACGCTCACCCTTTCTGTCATCAGGAGACAACTGAGCTGGCAGGGTTTTGTCCAATCCCTGGCCGATACCATAAGGATCAGCTGCATGGTCATGGTGATTGTGACCGGTGCCACGGTATTCGGTCATTTTTTGGCCGTTACAAGGGTCCCTTTTGAGCTGGCTGGATGGGTTGTCAGCCTCCCTCTCCCCCGCTCAGCCATCATGATGGTCATCGTTTTGATTTATCTTTTCGGGGGTTGCTTCATGGATGCCCTGGCCATGATTATGTTGACCATTCCCATATTTTTTCCTGTGTCCCAGGCCCTGGGTTTCGATCCAATCTGGTTTGGGGTGGTGATTGTGCTTATCACGGAGATGGGTGTGATCACGCCGCCTGTAGGCGTCAATGTTTATGTAGTATATGGGGTGGCAAAGGATGTACCTTTAGAGGCTATATTCAAGGGGGTCTTCCCCATGGTTTTGGCCCTGCTCGTCTGTAATATAATCTTGCTCTTTTTCCCTCAGATAGCCCTGTTCTTACCTGGCCTCATGCGCTGAAATCGTCTGAATCCTGCCCTCCTTGGCTGGCAAGTCCAGCCGATCTTGATTTCCTCGCCGCAGCCACAGTAGATTATTGGTGAGAAATCCAGGGATATTAACAACGCAAAAAGGCTTGCCGGGCTCCCTTGCCCTTGTGCCTGGAACAACCCATCGTATAGAGCTTATGAGAATCAGGGGACATACCCCGATCTACTACCAGTATACCGTCCACCCCTGACTCTTCCGCTCGCATTCATTGCAGAGACTGGCGGCCTTGCTGAAGTGGATTCCTTTCTGGGGTCCCATACGACAGAAGATGTTTCCCAGGGAGCCGCTGTGCGAAACGAATGCCGCGGGTCCGGGAGGCCTGGAGGGTTAAGGAAAAAAGGAAAGTCCCCTTTTCGGAAAGTGACACCCTGGGTCCGGTTTGCCTCCGGTTTCACGCTTTTCTCCTTGACACCTCCGCGAAAAAGATGCAGTTATTAAAAATATAGTTAGCATGCATACTTTATGGGCGTATACTTTTCTTGCACGAACAGCCATCGGGAAGGAAGAGAAATGCTTTTCAAAGACTGTCTTTGTTTTCAGGTGGGAAAAATTGCCCGAAAGATGTCTGAAATCACACGGGAAAAGGTGGCTTCATACGACCTCACCACAACGCAATTCTTTTTGCTTATCGCCCTTTATGAACAAGACGGAATTTTTATCAGCACCCTGGCGCACAAACTCGCCCTGCGGAAAGCTACCCTGACCGGGCTTCTGGATCGCCTGGAGCGGGATGGTTTTACAGAGAGAAGGGCTGATCCTCAAGACAGGAGGGTAATGAGGATTCATCTCACACCAAAGGCCGAAAAACTGAGGGATGAATTGACACAGATCTATCATGAGAACAACCATATGTTTCTCTCCCTTCTCTCCAAGGAAGAACAAGAAGTGTTTGAACAGGTGGTTTGCAACATAGAAACCACAGATAAGAAGGGTTGAAAACGATTGTGAATACAAAGGAGACGCAACATGAAAAACAGAAAACTTCACTATGGCTGGATCGTCATCTTCATGGGTCTTCTCACCACCATTGCCGCCCACGGGTTCGGGCGCATGGCATATACTATCATCCTCCCGGCAATGAAGGATGGCCTCAAGCTTGACTACACTCAACTGGGATTGCTGGGAACCGGCAACTTCATCGGTTACTTGACCATGGCCATTGTCGGGGGATTCCTCGCAGCCCGGTTCGGGACTCGGATCGTCATCACCCTTGCACTGATCCTTATGGGGATAACCATGATGCTGACCGGCCTGGCCCAATCATTCGGTTTTGCCTTTGCTATGCGTCTCCTGACGGGACTCGGCAATGGTGCAGCCTACGTCCCTGCCATGGCGCTCGGTTCGGCCTGGTTTGCCATGGAAAAAAGAGGGTTTGCCACAGGAATTGTCTCAGCAGGAATCGGAGCAGGTACCCTGATATCCGGACTGGTGGTTCCACCTATCCTGGAGGCATCCGGCCCCAATGGATGGCGCTATTCGTGGTACATTCTCGGCGGTGCGGTATTGCTCGTTTCAGGTGTCGTGTTTCTGTTTATACGCAGTCGGCCGGAGGAAAAGGGTCTGCTGCCGGTCGGGATGTATCAGAAAGATAATGGTGTTCCTGCTTCATCACATAAGAGCAAAACATCTTCCCTTGATTGGACAAAAGTCTATAAAATGCCTTCAGTCTGGTACCTTGGGATCGTATACTTCTTTTACGGCCTGTCCTATATCATCTATATGGTCTTCTTTGCCGCCTACCTGGTGAAGGAAATGGGACTTTCTCAGGCATGGGCTGGCGCATTATGGGCGATAGTCGGAGGATTGAGCATCTTTTGCGGGGTCATCTGGGGAGGGATCTCAGATCGCCTTGGGCGCAGTAAAGGGGCTGCACTTGCCTATCTGGTCCTGGGTGCTTCCTACATCATTTATGCGCTTGTGAAGGTCAAGTTCGGCTTTTACCTCTCTGCATTCATGTTCGGCCTCACTGCCTGGAGCATCCCAACTATCATGGCTGCGGCTGCCGGAGATTTTGTCGGGCCACGTCTGGCTCCGGCCGGCCTAGGTTTTATTACCCTCTTTTTCGGCATCGGTCAGGCACTTGGTCCTGCGCTGGGCGGGTACCTGGCTGATGTCAGCCATTCATTTACAATACCTTTCCTGGTAGCAGGCGGTATTTCACTCCTTGGGATGGTATTTTCTTTTTTTCTGAAAAGGCCGGCGAACAAAGAAATGTTATCAACGTAACCCAGGAATTGAAATAATGGATAAGGCAAAAATAAAAAAAATCTTGTTCCCGCGAAGCATCGCCGTAGTGGGTGCCTCAGAAGACCGAGGGAAGCTTGGGTATAATATTACGGAGAATCTTTTGAAACTGGAATTTCCCGGTGAAGTATATCTTATAAACCCGAAGCATCAGGAAGTCTTTGGGAGAAAGTCATTTCCTACCCTGGACTCAATCGGCACATCAGTTGATCTGGTTTTGAGTGCGGTGGGTGCGGAAGCTACAGTTGAAGTGGCCAAGAAATGTGCCGAATTGGACATTGATGCTCTGGTGGCATATGCTGCAAGCTTCAGGGAAGTGGGGCAAGATGGGAGCATGCTGGAAAGGGAACTCAAAGCAGTTGCACAGGAATCGGGACTGGCAGTATAAGAAAAGGAGAAAGATCCTGGAACGAAACGAAATTCCGGTTTTTCTCTTCCCCGAGGAAGCCGCTTGGGCCGCTCGTGGTTTGGTAAATTACTTCCGGATACAAAAAGAAAACAAGCCCGGCTGATCAAGAACTGGAAGCCATGTATAGGAATTTTGAAGAAATCGCAAATAGGGCGAGGTCTCTGGGTCCGAAAAGGGCTGTCATCCTGTTCCCTGACGATACAGACGTCATGCAAGCCACAATTGAGGGGATGAAGGAAGGTCTTATCGAGCCTGTTCTTGTAGGAGAAAAGGAACATATTGCCGCGGTTGCCCATCAGAACGGAGAGACTCCGGGTGGCATGGAAATCATTAACCAGAGAAATCCTCAACAGGCCGCAAACCTCTGTCTTGATATGGTGATAAGAGGAGAAGCGAGCTTTGTGGTCAAGGGAAACATCTTGACAACATACCTCTACCGGGCTTTGATCAAAGCAACCAGACAATTAGCCCCTGACCAAACGCCCTGCACTCTTTGTTTTCATCAGGCCCCGAGTATGAACAAAATCTTCATCATCACCGACCCTGGTGTAAATATCCAGCCGGGCCTGACTACAAAGAAACAGACCCTGACAAATGCCATACAGGTTCTGCGATCTCTCGGCTGTGACAATCCCAGGGTTATGACCCTTGCAGCCGACCACATTGATGAAAAGCCTTCTATTGCCGAAGACCATGGAGCGAGATTGAAACGCATGGCCGATAAAGGCCTATTGGGACCATGCACGATTGCGGAAGCCATGAATTTGCCTGATCTCTTTGCAGGACATTGCATTGAAGCCGATCTCCTGCCTGATATTTTTCTGGTTCCCAACATCGAAGCGGGAAATATCCTGGTAAAGACCACTGATCATCTCATGGGAGGTGTCAGGCAATGTGTTACAGTCGGTGCCGGTCTCATTACCCTTACTCCCTCTCGCTCAGATGGATATGAGGCCCGCATGGGGAATTTGGCGCTTGGACTTGTATTGGCAGAGGCCTGTAAGAGGGGCTAACATATGGATTTCAGTTTTGAAGAAATTATGGGCAGGGGCGGCCAACAGAAAAAGAGGCGGGTTGTCATCTCCGGGAAAAGGGACACTAATGCGCTTTCTGCCATACTCGCAGCCCGGGACCGGGGATGGATTGATCCGGTTGCATGCGGTTGCTCCCTGTCAGGACTCGGGAAAGAAATGGATGTTCATTTTGCTGATTCTGATATGTTGAAGGCCAGGCAACATGCATTACGCCTCCTTGAACAAGGAGAGGCAGACGCTTTACTTGATATGGGGCCTTCAAACAATCGGCTCTTTTCAGTAATCGATGAAACACTTACACATACAAAGAAAAGCCACCTATTGAGTTATGTGAGCGTATTTAGGGCTCCAAAAAATGGTCGAATAACACTTCTTACCGATACCTTAATCAACAGCAAGCCTGGTCTCAAAGAGAAAATCGAGATCGTGGAAAATGCAATCCGGGTGGGGAAGGGCCTGGGCATCAGCCAGCCGAAGATTGCCGCCCTCGGCCCGCTGGAACTCGTTAATCTTTCTATCCCTTCTACACTGGATGCAGCGATGCTCTCCAAGATGTCTGAACGGAGACAATTTGGAGGCGCAATCGTAGAAGGGCCTCTGGCAATGGATAATGCCGAATCTGCCCTTGCGGCACGGCACAAGGGGATTGAGAGCCCGGTACCGGGGAATGTGGATATATATCTCTTCCCGGATCTCGAATCTGCAAATATCACTGCCCAGTTCCTGGGTTTCCTTGGTTCGTTCCAATTGGGAGGGGTATTGGCTGGTACAAGGCTTCCAATCATTATTCGCTCCTCTTTGGAATCGCCGGACTCGTGGCTCCTGAATATTGCACTGGGACTCGTCGTGAACAGGGGGATATGATGCACCTGATTCTCGTTATCAACATAGGTTCGACGTCCACCAAGATAGGCCTTTTTTCTGACGAAGCTGTTGTTTTTAAGGAGACCGTCGATCACACCGCAAAGGATCTGTCACCACTTCATGAATATGATGGGTGGCTTCAGTTCCACTGGATGGTAGTGGAAAAGGTGTTGAAGAAACATGGTGACATATTAGAAGGAGTTCATCTCATAGTGAGCCGCGGCGGCCTGACAAAACCGATTGAAGGTGGTGCTTACCTCATTAACGATGCAATGTTACAGGACTTGCGGTTTGGCCAATATGGGTGGCACCCATGCAATGTGGGCCCTGCTATCGCGGATATGCTTGGGAAACGCTTTGTTGTACGGGCGATCATCTATGATTCGCCTGTGGCGGATGAAATGGGGCCGTTAGCCAGGATCTCGGGGCTCAAAGGGATTGAAAGGAAAGCGGCGTTTCATGTCCTAAGCCAGAAGTCTGCTGCAAGAAAGGCCACACAAGAGCTGGGCATCCAGTACGCCCAAGGGGATTTTATCGTGGCCCATCTTGGGGGTGGGATAACGATTTGCGCCCATGAACATGGGCGAATCATTGACGGAACTCATGGCCTGAGTGAAGGGCCTTTTACCCCACAACGCACAGGCGCATTGCCCTTGCAAGAAGTCTTGGGATTTTGCGGTTCAGGACGATTCAGCAAAGAAGAACTGGACCGCCGGTTTTTTAGCCAGGGTGGCGTGCACTCCTATCTCGGAACCCATGATATGGCTGCCGTGGAGCAAAGCGCCCTGGATGGCAATGAGGAAGCAACGCTTGTATTGATGGCCATGGGGTACCAGATCAGCAAAGAGATATGTTCCATGGCCGCTGTCTTGAATGGGTCTGTAGATGCTGTGGTCCTTACGGGCAAGGTCTGCTTGGCAAAAACCGTGGTAACCGAGATCCGGCATAGAACGAGTTTCCTGGCTCCGATTTTGATCTATCCAAAAGAAGATGAGCTCGAAAGCCTCGTCCGCGGCGGACTGGCTGTCTTGCGAAATCAAGAATCTGTCAAGGAATACACCTAGGGAACCAAGTTTAGCTGTTGCTCAGCTATGGAAGCCCTCCGAGATGCATTGCTAAGAACAGGGGAAGGATACGTAAATGACCTTTGAAAAAGATATTCGTGATCTCATAGAAACTACTTTGGGTAACCGTGTTGCTGATACGATCATTCGGGACGGTGTATTGATGGACGTCTATACTGGCCGGCTCCTCCCGCATCGTTCTGTAGCCATCAAGGGCAAATGGATCACCTATGTCGGCCCTGATCCAGGACACTGTATTGGTAAGGAAACAAACATCATTGAAGCGAAGGGACGGCTGATCTGTCCTGGATATATAGACGCGCACACCCATCTGGCAACTTATTGGAGTATAGCTGATTTCCTTCATTATGCCATCCCCTGTGGTGTCACAACCCTGATTACAGAAGCAGAGGCCTACGGCTTTGTATCAGGCGCCGAAGGGTTCAAGTTTTTTTTGGATCAGATTGAGGCCCAACCCATCAAAATATTCGCTCTTGTTCCCCCAATGGTTTGTTTGAGCCCCGCAGTTGCGAGCCATTTCATTTCCAGAGATGAGGCAAGAAAGTTCTTGAAGGATCCCCTGGTTATTGGATTAGGGGAATCATTTTGGCAGGGCACCATATTGACCTCCCAAAATCGTGTCCTGGAATTGATTCAGGAGACCTTGAAGGCCGGAAAATCAGTGCAAGGGCATGCAGCAGGCGCCCATGACAAAAAACTGGCTGCCTATGCGGCAGCCGGTGTCCAATCCTGCCACGAGGCAATTTCCACAGAAGATGTCCTCTCCCGTCTGGAGATGGGACTCTACGCCATGATTCGCGAAGGAGACATCCGCCGTGACCTGGAGATCATCCGGCCCCTCAAAGACCAAATCGATTTGAGAAGGCTCATCCTGGTAACAGATGGCACGAATCCCGGCGACCTCATACAACGAGGCTATCTCATTGACGTGGTGGAAAAGGCGGTAGACATAGGGTTCAGTCCCATGGAAGCCATTCAGATGGTAACCCTGAATCCGGCTGAACATTTCAGGCTTGATCACCTCATCGGTGGAATTGCCCCGGGTCGTTATGCCGATATCCTCCTTCTTCCCGAACAGGGAATTATGAAACCGGAAATGGTTATCTCTGGTGGCCGAATCGTGGCAGAGGATGGCCAGGTCACAGTCAAAACACGAGCGATGCCTTATCCCGGCAAACTGCTTGAAACGGTAAAAGTCAGGCCCATTACTGCATCTGATCTGGCCGTTCCAGCGGGAAAGGGCGACAGCAAAAGTAACTCGATTCGTACTATCGATATTCAACCTGGCGGCCTGGTTTCAAGAGAGGGGAAAACGATCCCCATGGTGGTCAACGGAGAGTATGTGGCGGATCCTGAAAGGGATTTGTTAAAGATCGCTTTTATTGAGAGGCTTAGCGGTCGAGGGGAGAGGTTCATAGGCTTTATTCGAGGATGGGGACAAAAAAAAGGAGCGGTTGCTACCACCCTCTGCTGGGATTCTGCGGCTATTGTGGCAATCGGCGCCAGTGACCGTGACCTGACTACGGCCATAAACCGGGTCATTGAGCTCCAGGGAGGGACCGTACTCTCGGTAGAAGGATCTTCTTTGATCGAAATCCCGCTAAATATCGGAGGATTCATTTCCCAACTGAAAATCCCGGATCTGGCCCGGCGGTTGGAAGGCTTTCAAAAGGCAATGGAATCTTTGGGCTCGAAACTTCCCTTTGCGCACCTTACCCTCAACGTTCTTACCACCGCCGCTATTCCCTTCATTCGCATGACTGAGAATGGCTATTACCGCTTCAGAGAAAAAGATGTTGTAACATTGGATTCCGTTTAATCAGCACAAGAGGGGATATGGTTTGATAGCTAAAAGAGGCCTTATTCACTGGGCATGGGTCACCCTCTCAGTCTGCTTTATCGATCTGGGCAACGGACAGACCTCAGCTCACCCTGGAAGTATTTTCCTGATAGGTCCGATATGACCAATGAACCTTTTCAACCTCTGCATGACAATTTTGCGTACATTATTGTGGCCATCGCTTTTTTCATCATGGTCATTGTCTGGGGGGCAAACTACAGCTTCGGCGTTTTTTTTACTCCTCTCTTGAAAGAATTCGGGTGGACACGGGCAATTACCTCCGGGCCCTTTTCTCTCGCCATTTTTATTGAAGGCTTTGGAGGTATGTTCATGGGGAGGATTTGCGATAGATTTGGGCCTCGTTTGGTTGTGACAGTCTGTGCGGTATTTTTTGGTACAGGTTACATCCTGATGACCAAAATAACTTCCGCTTGGCATCTCTATCTTTACTATGGATTGATGGTCGGTATCGGCCTGAGCGGTTCCTATGTCCCGCTTTCCTCTACCATAGCGCACTGGTTTGACAAGCGGCGAGGCCTTATGATTGGTATTGTTTCAAGCGGAATAGGGGCAGGCACACTGATCATAAGTCCTATCGCCAACCACCTGATATTATTGTACGGCTGGCGTTTTTCATGTCTGTCTGTCGGGTTACTGGCGCTCATTCTCATTGTCGTATTCGCCCAATTATTGCGGCTTCCTGACAAGAATTCTGTCAGGAAGCACACTGTGCCCAATGAACTTCAGGAACATTGCAGATGTGGTCCAATCTCCCCGGGCTGTGTGGGAGAAGCAATGAGGGACAAATCCTTCTGGATGCTTTGTACTATTTTGTTGTGCTGGGGGATTATTATTTTCGTCATACTTGTGCATATCGCCCCTTTTGCCATTGAAATGGGATTTTCAGAAACACAGGCAGCCAATATTCTGGCAATCTTTGGGGGAGCAGTTTTTTTCGCCAAAATCATTTTGGGAATCACCGCGGACAGGATCGGCAGTAGGTTGACTTTCATCATCGGCCTTGGATTCATGTCAGCAGGCCTTTTTTGGCTGCTCATTTCGCAGGCCTTGGGGAGTCTCTACCTCTTCGCAATTGTTTATGCGTTTGGCTATGGTTGCGGATCAGTGATCATGCCGACCATTGTAGCCGAAATGTTCGGATTGTTGTCCCACGGTATTTTGCTGGGAGTTGTCAATTTTTCTGCCTGCATCGGATGCGCTATAGGCCCAGTGCTTGCGGGAAGGCTGTTTGACAAGAGCGGGAGCTATCATGAGGTGTTTGTCCTTATGACAATTCTTAGTGTCATCACCCTGATGATGGGTTTTTTTATCAAGCCGAACGAAAGAAGATGTGAGGAATGAAGAAACCCTTCAGTCCCTCGATATCGAGATATTACCGCATAACAGACCAATATCAATCAGCTTTTTTGCTGAGAGGCGATACATTGGAGAGTTCAAAAAAATAGGCATATTCCTGTTTTTCGAAACCGTGGGGAGGACGTGTCGATCTACGCTTAGGTTCGGCGATACCAGATCTGGCGGGACCATATAGTCTATAGTTAGCGAGGGCGATCAAAACACCGTGGAAACAAAATCTTCTGCTGAAATCTTTCTCAGTCCAAGGTCGGTGGCAGTAGTAGGCGCCACTGAAAGGCCGGGTGCCTGGGGG
>QMLQ01000069.1 GCA_003646815.1 Deltaproteobacteria bacterium
ACCGATGCCCAGGCAGCAAAGCGGGTCCACCGGTAAGGCGCAGGATTGCCAATGTCTGAATCCCTGAGATGGAGAGCGGCCTTCCGAATGTTCTGGAGCCCGGCCCGGAATACCTTCTGGGCATCTTCGTCCGAGGCAATGCTTTCAGGCTCCGAAGGGGGTCGTTCCTTTTGCGGCCGTGGTTGGGCGCGGGTTCCGGAGTCACCCTGTTCCGCCTTTTTCGGTGCTTCAGTTTCAACTGCTTTCTCGGCCGTGCCGGGGATCATATCGAGAAATCGCTCAATACCCCGTACTGAAGGCGGTTCATCCAGGTAGTCATTAAGCAGTCGATCTACCCTGGCACTTGCCTCTTTGAGTTCTTCTATTTTTCCCGGGGGAAGGGGATCAGGCTGCAGCTGCTCCAGGACCGCGGTGCTCTTCTCAAGCCACCATTCTATTGCCCCGATACGTCCCCTGAGGCGCTTCTTGGGCGGAAAGAGGTCGTCCCAGAAAAATTCAAGGAGATCCCCGTAGATCTGCAGGCCGATGGAGAGTCCATCTATTTTTTTCGTATGAATAAGTGCAACAGCCAGGTAACTGGCAACAAGGAGATCCTTGGACTTGCCGGCAAGTATCTCCGTAGAAATTTTTATGACTTTTTCCCAGTCAAAAGAGCCGGAGGAAGTGGGTGAAGAGAGCTTGTCAATTTCCGCCTGCAATTCATCAAACTCCGGTTCATAGCGGATATTGATGCCCGTCGGGCTTTTTTCGTCAATGCCTTCTTTCCCCAGCAACAGCAGTTCCATTCAGTTACTCCTTGTCCTCAACGGGGTTTTCCGCCCAGAGCCGTTCGAAATCGTCAAGGGCGAGCGCACGCCTGGCCATGAAGAGATGAATCGAATCTCCCCCGGTGCTTCCCATGAACACAATGACCGGCAGTTCCTTGACGTGGTTTTTGCAAAGACGGTGCCACGCAAGAATCTGCATCTTCTGCTCGTGGGCCGGGAGCGGTTCAAGCTGCACGGAAAAAATGTCTCCCGGCACAAAATCTTCTATGAGCATGCGAGAGGGTGTGGAAGTGTACGTGGAGAAATCCGTGGTCGAGAAATCGTCCCACCGCGGAGCCGGTACCCTCGTCCTGTAGAGATCCTGTTGCAGTTCTTGAAACGTCTTGTACATGCGTGTAGAAAAGGACTCCATCTGGGACCATGTGTTTTCGCATGCCAGGGGCAGGAGGTCCCAGTGTTCTTCCCATTCCTCCAGCTCTCCCGTTCCCATGACAAGGAGGGGGTACGGTCTGCCGATAGTATCACAGCTGTCCTTCAGCAGCCCGCACACAACACTGTTTTTTCTCCCGCCCCTCGCCCAGAATCTCCATGAGTGGAGAGAGGTCGCCCTATTTCCACGGAGCCTTTCCTCGTATCCTTTCTCCATCCACTGGGAAAGGGCATCGAAGAGGGGAAAGCCTTGCCCTGCCTCCATGAAATCCCTGGCCGCCGGGTGCTTCCCCATGGCAGCCCAGTGCCATCGGGCTATTGATTTGTCTGTGTCGCGCATAGGGCGATTTCCACCGGGACCCTTCCCGGGGCTGATCCCAGGAGTCCGATTACCGGTTTGTTCCCCTGAAACCGGAAATTGGCCTTAATGTATTTCACGCCCACTCTCTTGAGGTCGGCCTCGTGCTCCGGAAATTCCTGGCGGCGAAAAACCTTTTGCCCTGACCTGAAATCCCTGAGAAATTTCGGGAAGGCATAGGAACCGGTGTATCTCTTAACCAGTTCCAGATTGCCCACCTCAATCCTGAAAAGCACATCGCCGCAAGAGTCAGGAGACCACTTAAAGGTCTTCCGGACCGGGTACTGGTAGTTGTCGAGTTTTTGAGTGGTATCCCCACATTGGAGTTCAAGATGGGTGGCCTGGGGGCGCAGCCTGGCTCCTTTATTGGCATCCGTGGGGAGCCCCTTGATGGTGACCTTATATTGTGCCCGGACGGCCCTCCGCCGGGTGATCCCCTTGGTGAGGAATTTGAGAAAGGGTTCCGAAAAGGGGATGGCACCGCCGAGGGCACGTTTCGGGTAATATCCCTTTCTGAGACTCCGGTTCAGAAAGGGTGCGGCCGGGCCTTTTGCGAACCTGGTGGCGAGACCGCCGTCCCCAAGGAGAATTTTCTGCAGGGTTCTCTGCTCCCTTATTCCCTGTATTTCCACCATGACATCTTTTTCCCATTTTGCCTGGAGATAGCAGGCCGTTTCAGAAATTACAAAATCTCGAATCAGGGTAAGGGGCCCGGTAAAAAGGGCCCAGTACATTTTTTCGCCTTCTTTACCGGTGCCGGTCAATGTTTTCAAACGGGAGACGGCCTGGTTTGCCGTGAAAAAGGAAGACTTGCCGGTGACCGGATCTTCCCCGAAAAGCTGAATGGCTTCCTGAAAGGCAACCTTCCGTGATTCCGCCACCGGACCCAGTTGTTTCAGCGCATCCTGATAGGCGAGAAAAGCTTTGCCGCCTTTCAGCTGCGCTTCCATACTCTTGTTCTTCCCTGTCGCCCGGAGAGTCCTTTTGATGGTGGAAAGCAATCTCTTCCCCTTGGGAAGCGCCTTGCCAATGGCACTCTTGCCTTTCATGCTCTTGATCTGTTTTGCCTGCTCCTTCAGATCCTGAAAATCAAATATGCGCTCAACCCATGGGGGAAGCTTCTTGGCGGTGCTGTATTCCTGAAGTTCGTCGCTCATCCTGTCCAGGAAGGCAAAATAGGGGTCGCCGTTTTCAGATGCCCTGGCCACCATCTGCTGCCGTTCACTGAGGTTCTTGAGGCGTTTGCTTCCGGCTGAAAAGCTGGTGCCGAATCGGTACCACGACTCAAGATAAGCGGATTTGTACCATGTTTCAAAGTCGATCTTCTGCCTGGCGATCATGGGAGGGCCGGGATCGGGCAGAGCAGATTCCAGTTCTTTGAGAAATCCGGCAAGCGCTTTCTTGCCCTGTCGGGTAAAAGCAGGCTGGACCATGTTCGTGTCCTCTACCGGATTGGTTCCGCCCCAGAAATCCTCCAGTGTCACCGGTGGCAGGTTTTCCTGGTCATTGGCCCAGGCCACGAGCCAACGCAAATCGCTGTCTTTGAGCTGGACAATGTGGGCAAGCCATTTCTGGAGGCCGATCATTTCCTTGTTGAGCGCAGTGGTATCCTGATTCCAGGTCAGGTAGTAGACATAAAGTTGTGCAAGTTTTCCTTTTATTTCCGGGACCAGGTCGCGGTCTCCCTGGAACATGACTGCTTCATAGGGAGGAACGGGCATGTTGCCCAATGCCGGCAAGTCGGCACCGTGCAGACGGGACCGGAGGAGATTGATTCTTCGCACCAGGTACGCGATGTTTCTGCTTAATATCTGTTCATCCGTCCCGGCGGAAAAGCCAGCCATTTCTTTTGTCAGTGTGGCGTCAAGGGGATTCATGAAGCCTTTCCGGAACTGCAGGCAGTATTTCGCCTTGAGCCTTGATTCCACTGTTTCGCTTTCGTTGAGCCCGAACCTCGGCATCCACCATCCGCGGTTTCTTTCTTCCACCTTGGCAATGGCCCGTTGGAACCGGTCCAGGACACCGAGATCAGCAAGGATTTCTCCTTTCAGCACAGGAGGGGTCTTGAATTCAGAGGAAACCCCTCGAAGCGTGCTCAGGTTCTTGACAAATGAAAAGCTCAGCAGCCCGCATACCGCAATGGCCAGGGCAACCCACGAGGTGAGGCCTAGATTCCTGGTAAGGCGGCTCCATTCAAGAGCCTTCATGGTGGGAGCAAATATCCCGCGGTCGGCAGGGAGGATTTTGGCAAAAAAATCGTGCAGGAAAAGCCCCTTGTTCGTGCCGGGAAGAACCTCTTTTTCCTCTATGAGGCCAAGTGTCTTCAGAAAATGGGAATAAGGTGTCCCCTCCTGACGGCCGCTGCTGAAGAAAAGTCCCCGCATGATCGGGGTTTCCTGGTAGGGGTTTTCCTGGGACAACCCTTGTAAGAACGATGCGAGCCCGGGTCTCAGGCGTTCAAATTCCTCGGGAAAGAGGAGAAGCCCCGGGTCAGCCGACTCGTCCTTTTTTTCGTGGAGGAGCAAAAGGCGAAGCTGCCGCAATCGTTCACCCAGGGAATCCATGACCTTGTTCTGAAAACCACCCACGTCGCCGGTGAATGCTTCGTTGATGGAGCCCATGGGTTGAGAAAGGGCGCCATCCGGGAGCTGTTCACAGAACTGGGTCATGCCTTGTATGAGGTCACACTTGGTGACCAGGACGTAAATGGGAAACTTCGCGCCAAGGGCCAGCATGAGTTCATCGATCCTTCGCCTGATGTGGATACCGTCCTGCTCAAGAACCTGGGAGGTGTCTTCAAGGAGTTTGTCCGCAGCAACAGTAACAATGAGTCCGTTGAGGGGCTCCTTTTTCCGGTACTTGACCAGGAGATTAAGGAATTTGTTCCATTCTTCCTTGTCCCGCCCCTCATCCACAGGTATGGCGTATCGTCCGGCCGTGTCAATGATCACCGCTTCATCAAAGAACCACCAGTCACAGTTCTTGGTTCCCGAGATGCCTGAGGCCTGGATTTCTCCGGCGAAAGGGGAAGATAACCTGGCGCTCTTGATAGCGGTTGTTTTGCCTGACCCGCTTTCCCCGATCACCATGTACCAGGGAAGCACATAAAGAGGATTCCCGTATTTCCGCAGGTGGGAATGGCGCAGGGTTTCCACCGCCTCCTTCCAGCGTTCCTGGAGGGCCTTTGACTGTTGTTTTTCCTTTTCGCTCAGACCCTTGAGACGACGATTGTCCTGTTCCACGATTTGGTTTACAAACTGCTGTTCGTGTTTCCTTGTCAGCATTTTCTTGAGGAAAAGAAATCCGACAAAGAGTCCCACCAGTCCCAGGAGGATAAAGAAGCCTGTCCACCACGGCCAATCCAGACCGAGCACCACGCCGAAACTGATGAGGAGAACAAGCGCACAGACGAGTAATATCAGGAATACTTTGGCAATTTTCAGAAGCAGTTGTTTCATATTACGGCACCATACTCATGAAGTTGTCTGCCACATTTCCCAGGATGAATCGGTATATCCAGAAGAGAAGACCGAAAAGGGCCACAGGACCGATCAGGGAAACAAGGACGGTCGGGTTGATGAATCTGCTCTTCTTCCCGGAAGAGACGGGTGCGTCGGCACTCGTTGGATAGGCATCGGGAAAGAGGTTTTCTTTTTCAATGGAGGGAATGCCGATGGAACTCCCTGCCAGGAGTTTCAGATTAGAGGTCTTGAGCTGGTCCAGGAGAAAATCATCCCCTTCATTGCAATACCGTCCCTTGAATCCCATGGCGAGACAGAGATAGAATATTTCACGCACATCGTGCTGTTGGAGCCCCAGGGCGTTCAGCTTTTCATAGAATAGCTCACCGGCCGCCGCCGTGGAGTAATAAAGGCGCTGAAGCGGTTCTCTCTGCCACTCCGCCTTTCCCTGCCACGTTGAATTGAGGATGCCTTCATCCACCCACGCGCAGACGGCGAAACGGGCAAGGTCAAAGTCGGCGTCCGAAATTCCCGCCCCTTTGGCGCTGGTCTCCGCTTCGGACAGGAGGCGCTGAACGTCCGTCCGCACCTTGTCGAACGGGGCCTCTTTTTGGTCAGCGGCTTTGAGGAAGTAAATAACGTAGGCAATAAGTTCCGAAAAACAGTCGGTCAGTCGCATGCTCAGGACCTCCCCACAACCATCATTTCGACATTGATATCTTCCGGGGCATCGTCCCAGTAAAGGGCGATATTGTGTCCTTTCTCCACGGGTGACCATTGGTCGGAATGATGATCAATTTGAAAATAAAGAGAATGGGATCGGCGGGGCAGTTCCTGAGGCGGAACCGCCAGATGTTCCATCCCCACTCCCGGAAGTGCCCGCGCGATGAGGATAGGAAGTGATTCACGGGCCCCAAGTTTTACTACTGTCTCGATGGATTGGAGCATTCCCGCGGGATCCGCCTCCGTGTCCAGGACCAGGTAGAAGCGGTTTCGACCCTCAAAGATGGCGGGCGGAAGTTCGGCGGCAAAGTAGGTGCCGTCGTAGACCAGGCGAATCACGTATTCCGGTCCGGAAGTGATGGCATCAAGCAACTGGGTAATCAGGGACTGGGCCGAGCGGAAGCACCCGCCAAGATCCTGGTGGTCATAGGTTTGGAGCAGGCTGGTGCCGTCTGCGCCATCCCCGAGGACGTTGACCTGGTCTGAAAAGGAAGACAATTCCCCGATGAGCTGGCGCAAGAGTCCGAAAACGGGCCAGGGATGCACCTGGGGCGATTCCAGGTAATGGTAGAGGAGGGGAACATAGCGGTTCAGTGTCCGGAGAGCGAGTACAAAAACCATGTCGCGTGTGCCGAACTCTGCAGTGTGAACCCCTTTCTGAGTCTTGTATTCTTCCAGTTGTCGGGCACGACTTGCCAGTTGGTCCCGTATCTCCTTCATCAGGATGAGAAGGGTTTCTGCGCTGTTCATGTTCAGGCTGGGCGGAACATACCGCCCGGAGAACTTGAGTTCTTCGCCCTGTCTCTCGATCTGGGCCACAGGGATCAACAGGTAATCACCAAGTTGATCCTTTTCCGTTTCCCAGAATACCCGCAGGACAAAATTCAGACTCTTGATCTGGGCCTTGGGCCCGGGTTGATAGAGATCATCCAGTTCATCCGGGTCTGTCTTCGTGACAAACCGGGTCGCAACCTGGCCGATGCCCTGTAAGTCAGGGAGCACCGTCACGTTTTCCCCTGAGGCATCCCACTTCTTCAGCCCCAGGTAGACCTTCAGGGGTCTGTCTCCCTCGATCCAGTCATCTTCAAAGGAGCGGGGTTCGATAAGCCCGTTCCCTGGAACAGACACATGGGTCCCGTCAGGGAAAAGGAATTCGCCTTTGACGAGCTCAAAAGAGCGGTTGCCCAGAGCGGCGCTGGAAACGCTTGCCTGGGCCACTCCCCAGAGGTGTGGCTGGATGAATTTCTGGTAGGGGAGCAGCAGGGATTGCACGTATTGATCTTGCAGCTGAAAGTGGTGCGGCTGCAGGAAAAGACCCTGGTGCCAGAAGAGCGGTTTATGGGTATCCAATGGTATGCCCTCTCATGAGAACCGGCTTTAAAACGCCCCCTTTTGCCTGATCTCCGCGTCAGGCGAAAATTTTAATCCTCTCGAAATAGGTAACCATATTCCTGTGGTTGAAATTTTCACCTTTCTTGACCTCGAACAAAATTGGGACATTTTGAAGCCGGCTTATTGTTATGGTAAACGTTTAGAAAAATTGGAATCCTATTTTTCGCCGGGAGTTGCCTTTGACGTCACATTCTTGATCTGCTGCCCCCCGAGGAGAATGTCAAGGGCGAGGGGCCCCGGTTTTTGCACCTTGGTGGTGGAAATAAACCCTTTCTTTTCCACGAGCACAGGTATCTTGAAGAGCCTGATCATGTTCTCTTTTTTCATGGTGGAGTAGCCGGCGACCAGACCCACGTATTTTGTCCCTTCAGCCCTGTCCAACTGGACCGAAGTTGCCTGGCCGGGCCGCATGATCAGCCGCTTGATATTGGTGACGCTGGGGTCAAATGGACCGCATTCCAGGAGCTTGTAAAGGCCGTCTTCGTCTCCAGTGAGCTGGTTGAAGGCATTCGGGTCTTTGAGTTGATACAGGCAGAGAAGCAGGGTGTGAGGACTCCCTTCATAAGTGTTGAGGTCGGGGGCCGCCTGCAACTGGAGCTGGATCTCGCCTTTCCCGTACACGAACTGAGGAGGAGGGAGTGGTTTGCTCGCACATGAAAAGAAGAAGAATAACCCTGCCGTGACCAGGATGCCAATACTCAGTTTTTTCATTTCTTTCCTCCTTTTTCTTGATACAGCCGCTGGCAGATTCTTTCAAATTCCCTCATCAGGGCCTCGGTGAGGAGCCCCGTTTCCAGCCAATTCCTGAGGGTTCGGTGCTTGTCCTGGAAAATGTCAAACAGTTCAGCCTTGCGGAGAGGCCCGAACTTCAGCCCGCCTTCTGCTGACTCTTCAATCTTCTTGGGGTCCAGTTCCCCGAGAATTTCACCCATCTTGGTCATTGCTGCATCCTTGAACGCCTGGTGGGCGATAGCAAAGGCCTCTTTGATCTGGTCAACGTAACCCTCCAGGGATTTGGCCTCGTCCTGTTGGTCCAGTTGAGAGCCGATGACAAAACGAATGGTTTCGGTGCCTGAAACCCTCCCCATGAGCGTCGCATTGATGCCCGAGATCAGTTCATTGAGGGAATCAAAAACCGTGTTCAAGGATGTGGCCAGCCGCTCGATAACCTCCTCAGAGGCAATATCCACCTCTCCGACTCGTTCCCCCAGGAGCATGGAAAACAGTTTCGCCACCAGGCTGGTATCAAGATCCCTTGCTTTGGTGACTGCCCCGCGATCTCCCTGAAATTGCGCTATGAGGCGATCAAGGGCTTCCACCTTCTTTTCATGGGAGAGGGAGCCGATTTCTTTTTCGAGATATGCCTCAACAACCACTTCGGCATTTGGCCCTGCTTCATGAACCATTTTTTTGACCTCTGCAGCCAAAATCGGTGGTGAAGTCGTGGTCGGGGTCATTTTTTTCCTTTCAGGTCATCCAGGGACATGATGACCGTTTCCGGGATGGCCTCTGTTTCCCTGGCCTTTTTTTTCTGTTCCGGTGTCTCTTGCTTTTTCCCTTCCGGGGAGCTGATCACGGTCTTCTCCAAAAGGTCTTCCGGGGTCGGCACCTCCGGCTTTGGGCTGGCCGGCTTTTTCGTTGCCGAAGAAGGCCCTGGTACTGTTCCGGGAGAAAAAATCATGGTTTTTTCCAGGACCACCTCCCCCGGGGGGGCTTGAGGGGGTTCTGAAGACGCGTCAGGCGGTAATTCTTTCCCCGCCGGAGTTTTCGGTGCGGAACCGGGGGAATCCATTTCAGCAGGGGAAAAGATCATGGTTTTTTCAAGCATATCGACCGGGAGTTCTTTCATGTCCTGTGCAGGCGGTGTCTTTTCCTCCTTTTCCGCAGGAGGCTCGGCGGGTTTTGGGATGGCGGCTGCCCACTTTTTCCGAAGGGAAAGGAGAACTTCCAGGACCGCAGCAGGGTCAGTTTCAGGTTTTTCAACCGGTGCATCACGTGCGGGCTCGGCTTGTTTCGGCGGCTGCTCCTGCACTTCAATCTCCGGAGATGCGGCCTTTGGGAGTGGGGATTTCAATAAATTCAGGGCATCCACAGGATAGGAATCAAAAACCAGGAGATAAAAAGGAAAGAAGGAAAAGGGAATGATCCTGTTGCCTGCCTTTTCTTCATGGCCGTAACACGTGGTGGCTTCAGGACACGATGTGCAGGGAAGAGATGCCTCGGTATTTCCCAGAACCTTTCCGAATTCCCTGATAAGAAACTGAAGGTCTTTAACGACAGGGAGATCATCATCTTTCCCGCGGAGGATAAAAAACAGCGGTCCGTTTCCAGCGGCAATGCAGGAAGGGCAATAAAGATAACGTTGGAGACTCACCGCGTAAGGTGGAAGACCTGCCGCCTCCAGCACTTCGTTATCGGTACACAGTTCGAGGGGTGCACCGCATGAGGGGCAAGGTGGATGAAGAAACAGGTCTCTGAATGCACAATAGAAAAGGGGTTGAAACGGGTGGAAATCTTTCTCCCCCGGTGTTTCCGGAGTGAAGCTGAGAACATCATTCCGGGAGGTTGAAAAGAAGCGGACAGCCTCCTGCCAGGCATGGTCGATATCAGCATTGTTGCGGAGATGGGGGAGATCGGGAGAAAAATGAGGCTCATCTCGTTGGACGAGAAGGTAGAGATCCTTGAGAGGGCTCCCGTTTCTCGTTACCAGTTTCCCCATGAATAGCCGTGACAGGGGATTCGCGTCGTTGAGAATAATAAACGAATGGTGGTTGTTGTCACGGGGATGAGGCGTGGGAGCGGGGAAAGCGATTTTCAGGACAAAAGGATGCTCGGTGCTGTCGAGGTAAGGAATCAGTGATTGCAGAACCGAATCCTGAGCCACGTTGCCGTCCTTTCTAAAAACGTTAATGGGTTAAGAGCGCAGTATCTTTATCAGGTAAAGTCCGAAAAATAGCACTATCATGCTGACAAGTCAACGATTGAATTGGCCAAAATACCCATTGTTTGGTGACCTGGGACCTTTACTTCTCTCTGCTGCTGTGCTAAGAACCTCTTGGCTTTTTAGACGATTTTGTTTTTCAAGCAAGGGGCAGGGATATGGACTACGAGGTTATCATTATCGGCGGGGGTCCCGCGGGCATATTTGCGGCCTTGACACTGGCCGACCTGGGTGTCAAGCGTGTTTTGCTCGTGGAGCAGGGCAAGGATCTCCCTCAACGGGACCATCAGAACCCGGAGGAGCGGCTCTGCGGATGGGGAGGGGCCGGAGCCTACAGTGATGGAAAACTTACCATATCAACAGAAGTGGGCGGCGTGCTCACGGAGTTCATGGAAGAAAAGGACCTTCTCCAGCTTCTTGAAGTCACGGACGGGATCTATGCTGATCATGGTGCTCCGGACCGGGTGTTTGGCGAGTACACACCGCAGCTTGAAGACCTGGCCGACCGTGCGCGGCTGGCCGACCTTGAACTGATCCCTGACAGGATACGGCACATGGGGACTGATAACTGCCTTTCGATCCTGGGACGTTTCAGGGAGTCCCTGGCGGGCCGGGTGGACATGGCCACAGAAACCACGGCTCAGGACCTCATTACCGAAGGGGGATCAATCCGGGGGGTGAAACTCTCTGACGGCAGGACAGTGAGCGCAAACTTTATTGTCGCGGCCCCTGGCAGGTCGGGTGCCCGCTGGATGAAAGAACAGGCGGACCAGTTGAAGCTCACCACAAGGGCAACGTCTGTGGATATTGGTGTGCGGGTGGAACTGCCTGCCCCTGTGCTGAAAGAAATCACCGATACTACCTATGAATCAAAACTCATTTATTATTCAAAGACATTTGATGAGAAAGTCAGGACATTCTGCATGAATCCCTACGGGGAAGTGGTGACTGAAGAGAACGCCGGAATCATCACGGTAAACGGACACAGCTATGCCAGGAAGAAGAGCGATAACACAAACTTTGCCATCCTCGTGAGCAGCGCGTTCACGGAGCCGTTTGATGACCCCATTGCCTATGGCCGGTCAGTTGCCCAGTTGGCAAATCTGCTCGGTGGAGGAGTTATTGTCCAGCGGCTGGGAGACCTGCTCGCGGGACGACGGAGCACGGCCAAGAGAATCGCCCGTGGTCTTACCCGGCCCACCCTGCCGGAGGCGACTCCCGGCGACTTGAGCTTTGTTTTTCCCTACCGGCACCTGCTGAGCATCATAGAGATGCTCCAGGCCCTGGAAAAGCTTGCCCCGGGGACCTGTTCAAGGCATACGCTCCTCTACGGGGTGGAAGTGAAGTTCTACTCCAACAGGATAGAGCTGTCACGGGACCTGGAGACCCAGGTACGCAACCTGTTTGCAATCGGGGACGGCGCCGGTATTACCCGTGGGCTCCTCCAGGCATCCGCAAGCGGCATTATCGCGGCACGGGCCATAGCCGGGAGAATCACAGGGAACTAGCCTGAAACCTTATCCTTCGCCCTTTCCGTGCTGGGCGGCACGGGGCATGACCAGGCGATGAATCCAGTTGGCAAATTCCCGTTGGCGGATATCATCGGACAGCACATCATCATCAATTCCCAGTTGCCACCGCAGGTCTTTGCGGTGAGGCTCCTTGTAAAGAGCTTCCATTTTGTCCGCATGGCGCGAAAGATCATCAGCGTTACTGAAGAAACCCTGCCCAATGAGTTGCTCTTGATGTAAAACCATCATCCTGGTGATTTCGCGGAGATCATATTCAAGGTGGTACTGGGTTCCCCAGAGGACCCCCTTTTTGTGGGCGATGGCAAGGGCCTGTACCTGGGTAAAACTGTTGGATGCGAGCAACACCCCTCCCTCCGGTATCCTGGAGACCATATCATCATGGATGCAGAACGCCTCGAAAACGTGGGGTTTTCCCACAAACATGGGATGACCTTGATGGGCATCGGCCGTCTGCGAAATCTTCCGGGCGATGCCCACTTCTTTTCCTCTTGGATTGGCGCTCACTTCACCTCCCGCGGCAACGGCTCCGATCTGCAGGCCCCAACAACTGCCCCAGCCGGGAACCCCCTGTTCAAATGAGCACCTGGCCAGCTCAATCTGCACGCGAATGCGGGGATCACCTGAATCAGTAACTGAAAGGCAGCTCCCTGTCCATATGAGTCCGTCATAACGCTCCAGATCCTCTCCCGAGGGAATGGCCGCATCATTGTCGCAGGGGAACAGGATGTCATACTCGGCATTTGGCAGATGGCGCAGGAGCATATGAACGTGAAGTTTCCAGGCGGGCGTGATTCCCGCAGCCACGAGTTCGTCCCTTCTGTTCCTGGGGTATCCGTCAATAATCAGGAAACGCAGTGGCGCGCTCATATGGTTTCCTTCCCGCTCTCTAGCAGGACCCTGAGACCATCCCGTGCTACGGTGACTTTGCGATGGATACCCCTATCGCGGAGGATCAGGTTAACAGTTTCCTGCCACTGTTCCTGGTTGAGGGGAATGGGATAGGGCGTGTCTGAGCCCGGGGGCTTGATGGGATCAAGGGGTTGGTATTTTTTCAGCATGTTGTTGGCCGGGTCTTCGGGGACTATGTCCGCGTCGCCCATGTGCACCAGGAAGGTCTCCTGGCGTGGTTCTAGGCGGGTGATGAACTCCATGGCCCGCTGGAAACTCATGTGACGGGGCCGGTTATCCCGGGGCTCGTTGAGCCAGAAAGACTGTATCACCAGGTAATCAGGGTGCAGGAGTTCCTCTGGCAGGGCAGGCAGATCCATGAAATCGGAAGTGTAGAGGATGCTGAATGATTTCCCGTCTTCCGCCGAGCAGGTGATAAGAAACCCCAGGGAACCGGCGGCAAAGGACCCGTGATCGGTCTTAAAGGGAAATATCCGCCATTCCCGGTGGGTGAACAAGCGGCCCGGCTCAACCAGGACGACCTTGATGACCCCCATGTCTTCGAGATAGTCAAACCGTTTGCTGATCACCTCCCAGCTTCGTGCGCTCAGGTAGACAGGTATCGGCTCGAAGGTGCCTCTGGGGGCGAGACGCTTGTACACGAATAGCTCATCAAGGCCAATGTAGTGGTCCCCGTGTTCGTGAGTGATGAGGACACCCCCCGGCACCCCGGCCGGTTGCACTGACAGCTGCTCCATGATATCAGGCCCACAGTCAATGAGCAGGCT
>QMLQ01000070.1 GCA_003646815.1 Deltaproteobacteria bacterium
ACTATCAGTACGTCGAAGTCATTTTTCAAGCGCAACGCAGGAGCCATGGGGCTATCCGCCGCCACAGTAGATTGCCCGTGAGAAATGCAGGCTAGAAACGGATGATGGAGAAATTCAGAGCGTTGCAAAGTTCTCGCTGGTATTGTGCACGTTTTTTAAGACAATCCGTATTTTTTTATTTTCAGCCCCAGGGTCTTTCTGTTGATTCCCAGGATGTCAGCCGCCCTTGTTTTCTTGCCCTTTGTTCGGCGAAGCACAAAATGGATGTATTTCTTTTCCAGTTCTTCCAGCGAAAAGAGTTCCTCGGAAAACATCTGAAATTCTCCCTGTCTCTGGGTGATAAAAGAAGGCAGGTCCCGAGGGCGGATCAAATCGGTTTCCTCAAGGATCAGGACCCTTTCAATGGTGTGCTCCAGCTCCCTTACATTACCCGGCCAGGCATATTCCTTCAGGATATCCATGGCTTCCCGCGATATGTTCGGGATAGGCTTTTTGAGCTTGTCTGAAAATTTTTCAAGGAAATGATGGGCAAGAAGCGGAATGTCATCCCTTCTTTTCCGAAGTGGCGGCAAATGAATGGGAACGACGCTGAGGCGGTAGTAAAGATCTTCACGGAATTCACCCTTCCGTACAGATTCCTCCAGATTCTTATTGGAGGCGGAGATTATTCTGATATCCAGCGTTATCTTTCGCTGGTCCCCAACCTTCATGAATTCCCTTTCCTGAACGACCCGGAGGAGTTTCGCCTGTATGTTGAGGCTCAAATTGGCGATTTCATCAAAAAAGAATGTGCCATGGTTGGCCAGTTCGAAGAATCCGTGTTTTGTCTGCACTGCTCCGGTGAATGATCCCTTTACATGGCCGAAGAGCTCGCTCTCAAGGAGATTTTCCACCAGAGAGGAACAGTCCACGGCAACGAATTCATTATCTTTCCTGTCGCTGTTGGCATGAATCGCCCTGGCCACCAATTCCTTGCCGGTACCGCTCTCACCGGTGATCATTACGGTGCTTCCCGTGGTAGCGACCTTGAGGATTTTTTCAAAGATCAGCTTCATTGGTTTGCTTTGACCGATAATCAGGTTATCCTTGGAGTCGATTTCGAGGCCAAGTGCACTGACCGTTGGACGTGTGGGAGAATGGTGGTGGGAGAGGGATTTCTTAAGGGCGGCGTCAAGGTCATCCAGGCGAAATGGTTTTACCAGGTAGTCGAGGGCCCCGAGCTTAATGCAGTGTACTGCGGAATCGATGGTGGGATAGCCGGTAATCATGATGACAGCGGTTTCCGGCGCGCGGAGGCGTATCTGCTGGAGCACGGAGACACCGTCCATGTCAGGAAGGCGTATGTCTAGGAGCACAAGGTCAAAAGAATGGTGATCCAGGAGATCGAGTGCTTCCTGTCCATGAGATGCGAGTTTTGCAGTTATGTGCCGGTTTTCCAGGGCGCGCTGAATGCCATGCCGGACAACGGGTTCGTCATCCACCACCAGTACCTGCTGTATGTCATCCAACTCGTTTTCTATCATCGTCAGTGCTCAAACTAAATATTGAGCTATTCCCTCTTGCCTTTTTCCTTGTTCCTAATTTTCCACAATCATGGGAAGTCGGATCCTGAAGGTGCTTCCCTTCCCGGGCGTGCTTTCCACCTCAATAGTTCCATTGTGTGCTTCTATCACACTTTTTACTATGGCCAGGCCGAGACCCGTACCAATGACCTTCCTGGTTTCCGGGTGTTTTACACGGTAAAACTTGTCAAAAATCTTGGGCAACTCTTCCTCGGGAATGCCCACGCCCGTGTCACTTATCTCGATCTCCATGAATTCCCCTAAACCGGCGGCGCGGACAGCCACAGTCCCCCCGTTGGGAGAGTAATTAATGGCGTTGGTCAGGAGATTATTCAGAACCTCTTCCATGTTTTTTGGATCGGCCTGGACAGGTTTGAGATCATGGAATTCACTGGTGATGGTGATGCCCTGTTTTTTTGCCCTTGGATCAAGCAGGGTTATTGCCTCCTGGATCAGTCTTGCCAGATCAGTGGGAACCCTGCGCTGTACATATTTTCCGGCCTCAATCTTCGCGATGTCGAGGAGGTCATTGATTAGGTCGAGGAGTGCGTCAATCTTGTTCATCCCCCGGGATATATAGTCTTTCTGCTTCTCGTTCAGCGGACCGGTCAACCCTTCAAGAATCACACTCTGAAGCTGCCTGATGGAAACCAGCGGGCTTCTCAGCTCATGGGCGACCATGTTTACGAAGTCGGTTTTCATCTGATCGAGCTGCTTGAACGGAGTTATGTCTTCAAGAACCGTCACCGTACCCATGATATCTCCCTGCGGCCCTGTGGCCGGGGCAGAAATGGCGCGCAAGGCCCTGGCTCCGGCCTGGATTTCCTGCGTAACCCACTCGCTTTTTCCCTCACGCTGGTTCAGGATTGATGCGAGGGTTTCAATGAGCACCTGGTCGCTGATAATGCTGGAGATTGCGACCGGCGCTTCTATTTCTTCCTTGATGTCAAGAAGCTGCATGAAAACAGGGTTGTGCAGGACTACTTCCATGCTGCGGTTTGTGACCATGACCCCATTCGCCATGCAATTGATCATTGTCCGCAGGCGACTCTTTTCCAGGTGGAGATCATAGAGATTGCGGATGTTCTCCTCCTGGTATTTTCGAGCCTGCTGTTCCAGTTTCCGCTTTTCACTGGCGCGCCTCACCGTAGCGAGGAATTGATCAATTTGAAAGGGCTTGGTGATAAAATCATAGGCGCCGTTTTTCATACATTCTACCGCGGTATCAACAGTCCCGTGTCCCGTGATGATAATGACGGGAAGATCAGGATGCCGCTCCTGTACGGCCTGGAGAACCTCTTCCCCGCTGAGAACAGGCATCTTCAGGTCCAGGAGGATCAGGTCGATTGATTCCTTTTCGAGGATTTCAAGGGCCTGTTGACCATTTTCGGCCGTACACACGTGATAATCCTTTGCGGTTAACACGCGATGGCAGCCTTCCCGTATGGGTCTTTCATCATCAACCACCAGAATGCGAATCAGATCACTCATAATCATCCATCCCAACAAAGACAGGTTGTTCGCCGCAGGATTCAGTAAACTCGCAGGGCAATTCAATGGTAAATATGGTCCCCCCTCCAGGGGGGCATTCCACGTGGATTTGTCCACCATGAAGCTTGACAATCCTCTGGGAGATGCTCAGGCCCAGCCCAGTGCCTTTTCCGGCCGGTTTGGTGGTGTAAAACATTTCGAATATCTCCTGACGGTCTTTTTCAGGAATGCCGGGCCCGGTATCCTGGACCGTGAACAGAAACATGCCCTTTTCATGGTCATAGGCGGCGGAGATTGATAGCTCGCCTTTTCCTTCCATGGCATCGGCCGCATTAACAAACAAATTCGTAAAGACCTGCTGCAGTTGTCCCATGTCGCCGACAAGTTCAGGCAGGTCCGGCTCGAAATGTTTCTTTATCTGTATATTCTGAAACGAAGCCTGATGGATCATGAGATTCAGGCACTTGTTGATGAACTGCTCCACGTTGAAAGAGGACGTCTTCCCAACGGATTGGCGGCTGAATTCCAGCAGCTCTGATACGATTTGTTTGCAGCGGAGCGTTTGATCTATTATTTCCTGGATGTCCGTCAAATACTGGACATTGTCCTGCAGGGATTCCTTGAGCAGTTCAGCGTAGATGAGTATTCCTGACAGGGGATTGTTTATTTCATGGGCTATGCCGGCCGCCATGTTTCCTATGGAGGCAATTTTTTCAGATTGCACGAGTTGAAAGTGAGTATCTTCCAATTCTTTCTGCATCCTGAGGACTTCTCGCATATCAGTGAATATGCCGACGCTCCCTTTTTCCTCTCCATCAATGGTAATGATGGATGCGGTCAGGGTTATGGGGATCTTTTCTCCATTTTTGGCGGTAATGGTCATACTGGTAGGGTTGAGTTTCCCCACCGGGCCAAAGGAGTCACTCCTCATTTTTCGCATGTTTTCCCTGGCCACGTCCATGTCATAAAACCGGCTCAGATGCCCGCCATCCATAATTTCTTTGGCAGGATAACCGGTCAGTCGTTCCATTCCCTCGTTGAAGATGAGGACATACCCCTTTGTATCCACAACGACAATTCCGTCCACGGTACTCTGAATGACATGCTGGAGAAATATACTCGATTTTTGAGCTTCTGCTTCCAGTTGGATCCGGTCAGTAACATCCCTGGCCGTTTCCAGGAATTGGACAATATTCCCGTTTTTGTCAAAGATAGGTGAGACAGTGATGGCATCGTACCGAGTTTCTCCATCAGGTGTCTTTATCTCATGAATGGTGCTGATGAAGTGTCTTTTTTCCCTGACCTCCTCCATGTAACAGCGTCGCCCAGCCTCCCTGCAGGGCTGTTCCAGGCCATACCGTATTTCATGGCATATTTTTCCAAGCACTGAATCGTTGTTGAGCTTTCGCTTTTCCAGGAAAGTTCGGTTAACCCGGTGAATAGTCTTGTCCGGGTTAACCACCATAATCCGGTAGGGAAGGGAATCCAGGATGGTCTGGACATCAGCCGGTTGCTGCGGATTGATTGCCTGGGCGGGCCTGCGCTGTACCTTGTCCTCTAATGTATGTTTTCGGCCTTTATTCATGGGATGGTTTTACGTGCTCCTGATCCTTTTGAGAAGCTTATTTTCGAGTTCGACGATAATGGTTCGAAATGCCGCGCTTTGGGAGACAGACCCTGAATTATTCCACCCCTTCTCCAATGCCTCGTCCCTCTTCTCCCTGAACTGCTCCAGGCTGGTCGCCATGGAACTCCAGGCGAACAGTTTCTGGAGCACGTGCCGTTCTGGAGCACTCAAGTCCCTGTCCGTGTCAAATGTTTTTCCTGCCTCTGTTTTGATAATCATGGGCTGATAGTATGGTCAAGGAGTTCAGTACGTCACGAACAAATCTGCCTCGCTACGAAAGCACGTGAGAAATGCGGACTAATCTCGTTATTATACATGTTTTGGGGCAAAAAGAAAGGCCCGGAAGGAAAACCTTTTCCTCCAGGGCCTTGTGGAGACACCTTCATTCTTGAGGCAAATTAAATCTCTGGCCGCGGCAGGACCCCGGCTCTCTCTGCAATTTCAGGGACCCGATGCTCCCACTCAATGGCCATGAGATGGACGCCTGCAATTCCTTCCATTTCTTTAAATTCCTCGATCTGTTCAATGGCAAACCGGATCCCTTCCTCTGCAACCTTGCCTTTTCCGGCTCCCTGGAGCCTTTTTATGAGTTCTTCCGGAACATCCATGCCGGGAACCTGTTTCGCCATGTACCGCGCCATACCAACGCTTTTCATGGGGGTTACGCCTGCAAGAATAGCGCATTTTTCATGAAGACCCATGTCAACAACCTGCTTCATAAATTCCCTGAATCTCTTCATGTTGTATATGCATTGGGTTTGGACAAAGTCAGCTCCTGCGGCAATTTTCTTGGCAAGCCGGTAAACCCTGAACTCGCTCGGGTCTCCAAAGGGATTTGATGCAGCCCCGATAAAAAGCCTTGGAGAAACATCAATATCCTGCCCATTGAGGAATTTCCCCTCGTCCCGCATCAGCTTCACCATATTGATCAACTGCATAGAGTCAATATCAAAAACATTCTTGCTTCCGGGATGATTTCCGAATTTCTGGTGATCCCCGGAAAGACAGAGCATATTTCGTATGCCGTGGGCGTAAATCCCAAGGATATCGCTCTGCATGGCCAGGCGGTTTCTGTCTCTGCAGACCATCTGAAAATTTGGCTCCAGGCCTTCCTGGAGGAGGACAAGGGATGCCGCCCAGCTTGACATGCGCACCACGGCCGTTTGATTGTCGGTTACATTCACGGCATCGACACAGCCCTTCAGGTGTTTGGCCTTTTCCTTCAACGCTTCGACGTTCGCTCCCTGCGGAGGACCACATTCTCCGGTAAAGGCGAAGTGACCTGCCTTCAGCACTTTTTCCAGGTTGCTCTCTGCTTTGTATTCGCTCATTTTACCAGTTCCTCCCTGATCATTCTTCTGGGTCCACCGTCCCGCGCTGTGGTCCAGTCCTTGGCGGGTCTGAATTGAAGGAGATCATCGAGTCGGCCTTCCTGCATGAGTTTTCGCACGATCATATCCCAGACACAGTCAACGTCCTTGGCAATCTCGCATTTTCCCCCCGCAGATCCTCCGCAGGGACCGTTAAGCAGGCTCTTGGAACAACGGGCTATGGGACAGAGCCCTCCAAAATAGTGGACAACGCAGGTTCCGCATCCTGCACATCTTTCCGCCCAGACGCCGTGTTCAACGGCTCCCCCCATGAATTTGGTGTTAACGCCGGGAAAAATCCTCTTGGCGGGATAACGCTCCGAGAGAAACTGAGGCCCAACGCCGCATGCAATCGATATGACCGCATCATAGGGCGTAACAATATCTTCCAATTCATCCACGTATTCAGGGTCGCACTGCCGCTCGAGTGTGTGTTCCCCCACTTCGAGGTCTCTTCCGTCCCTCTTGGCCGCGATTCTCAGCGTTGAGGCAAGAATTCCGACTTCTTTTGAGCCACCGACATTGCAAACGGTGACGCAGCCTTTACAGCCAACGACCAGGATTTTATGAAAATCCTTGGTCATTTCCAGAATTTCCTTGATCGGTTTCGGTTCCGCGATAATCATGCTCGTACCTCACAGAAATCTAAGGGTTGATTTTTTTCGGCAGGGGGCCCAATGTCTTCAATCTCTCAACCATATCACGCGCCATGTCCACGAAATCCTGGCCCCTTGCCGCAGAGAAACTGAAGACATCGATTCTTTCAGGTTCAATATCCAGCTCGCTCAGGATCTTTTTGGCATGTTCGACACGCTTTCGGGCTTTGGCAATACCGCTGATATACTGGCAACTGTCTTCCTGACAGCCTGCCACGTACACACCGTCAATCCCGTTTTCAAACGGTTTCAGCAGGTGTAGAATTTCTACGCGCCCTGTGCACGGCACCTGCACAAGTTTTACGTTTTCCGGCAAAATTTTTTCCATTCTGTGTGCAACTTCGGCTGCCGAGGACGCACAGTTGCTGCAACAAAATGCGACAATCTTCGGGTCATAGTTTTTTTCCATCTGTATTAACTCCTTCTTCCTCACTGCTCTAAAAGGATCAGCGGCGCTTGGTTCAGCATCTCGTCACTGCAACTGGTCATAATAATCGCCTTCCCGGGGCATTCCGCCACGCACATACCGCAGCCTCTACAGAGGGCGGGATCAATAAAGGCCGCGCCAAGGTCATGGTCAATGACGGGAACGTGGAACGGACAGGTTCTGACACAGGTACAGCATACCGCACATTTTTCTGTTCGCACTTCTGCCACAAGACCGCCTGTCCGGACCGTATCCTGCTTCAGGATCTCAAGGGCTCTGGCAGCCGCTCCCCTGGCCTGGGTAATGCTTTCCCCTGTGTCTTTTGGATAGTGGGCAAGTCCGGCAAGGTAGACCCCCGGTCTTGAGGTTTCCATTGGGCGCATCTTTTGGGGAGATTCAGCAACGAAGCCGTCAGGGTCCAGCTCGACCTGAAATATTTCCGCTATGGTAGATGTATCATTCGGGATAATTGCACTCTGGAGTGAGACGAAGTCCGCCTGGATGGAAATTGATTTTTCCAGAATGGAATCATGCACGATAACCTGGAGTACGCCTTCCTTGGAGGTGGGTTCAACGGTTGGTTTGTGTTCAAGGTCATAGCGGACAAAAATGACGCCTTTTTCCCTTGCCTCTCGGTAGAGAGACTCACGTTCACCGAAGGTGCGCATTTCTCGGTAAAGGATAAAGATATCCATGTCAGGATTCTTGGATTTCAAGTCTATGGCAGTGCGTACGGAAAACGTGCAGCAGAAATTACTGCAATAGGGACGCTCAGGCTCACGTGATCCGACACACTGGATAAAAACCGCGCACTTGGCCTTATAAAGGGGATCCGGGTCGGACAGGAGCTTTTCCCCAAGTTTATCCCAGGTGTAAATGTTGCTGTTTTGGCCGTATGCATGTTCCGAAGGAGTGGATGCTTTCCCACCTGTAGCCAGGATGGTAACACCGTGAGCCACATCAATCTCCTTACCATTCTGTGCAAGGGTGGTGAGGAAGCTTCCGGCAAACCCCTTGGTGTCCTTAACTGTTGTGTTGAGCAGGACCTCGATCCCCGGATTTTTTTCAACCTGTGAGATGACTTCCTTCAGGTACTCACTGACATCAAATCCCTGCCAGGTACGCACGACGTGAGAAGCGTTTCCTCCAAGTTTTTCCTGTTTTTCCACCAGGGTTACGGGAAAACCGCTTCCGGCCACGGCAAGGGCGCTTTCAAGACCGGCGAGGCCACCGCCCACAATCAGGGCGCGTTTTTCCACAGGGATATTTTTTATGTCCGGGGGTGTCATGAAAGCAGACCGGGCGACGCCCATTCGTATCAAATCCTTGAGTTGCGAGGCGGCCGGGGTGACCTCCCTGTTTCTCAGATCCACCATTTCATACAGGAATGGATTCAGGCCCGCCAACCTGAGTGCATCTTCCAGAAGGCTCTTATGGGTGACGGGGGTGCAGCTCGCGAACACAACACGATTCCCTTTGCTGCTTTTGATGCTTTCCACGAGACTGCCGAGGAGGTCTCCGGTCACCCCGGAGACCGCGGTCACATCCGGCAGTGTAGACGCGTATTCCTGGATAACCTTTCCGATAGAATCATCCATCCCTGGACAGAGATGATAGGCGACAAGTATCCGTGGCGGGTCCGCAGGGACAGGGGACGGGTCGGGATAGGTCCGGGGCCCTGAAAAGGGTACGGGCTCCAGGAGATCAATGACCTCGGAAACAGAAGCGCTGGCCTCTATCAATGAATGGGTGATGTCGAGAGGACCATTGATGCCTCCACAAGCGAAAATTCCAGGGATACTGGTAACCGTTGATGAAAAGGGCTTTGAAGCAAGATAGCGGCCTTCATTGAGTTCCAGTCCCAGACCTTCCGCAAGAGAAATTGCCTGGGCAGAAGGCCTGATGCCAACGGAGAGGACGACCATGTCAAATGTTTCCCGTTTTGCCTCTCCTGATTTATCAGCATAGGTAATGAGGAGATCATCATTGTCGGCATCTGGTGTTACCGAGTGGACACGGGAGCGAATCAACCGGACGCCCAGGTCCACGGCCTGGTTAAAGTAGCGCTCCCATCCCTTTCCATGGGTTCTCATGTCCATAAAAAAGATGGTTGTCTCAGTGTCTCCATTTCCTTCCTTTATGTTTACTGCTTCTTTGAGTGCGTACATGCAGCACACAGAAGAACAGTAGGGGGCATCGCATCGATTGATATCACGTGATCCCACGCATTGAAGCCAGGCAATTTTCTTCGGAGGCTTATTGTCGGAAGGGCGAAGGACTTTCCCCTGTTGAGGGCCGGTAGGCTTTTGCATTTCTTCGAATTCCACACTGGTGATAACATTTGACAGGTGCCCGTAGGCATAGGTGTCAAAACTTGTGGGATCGAAGGGTTCGAGACCCGCTGCAAGGATGATTGCGCCGGTCTTTATTTTTTTTTCTTTCCCGTCAGTTTCCAGCGCAACCTGGAAATCACCTGCTTTCCCTGACACATCCTGCACGCTCGTGTTTAACATCACCTTGATATTTGGGTCCAGTTCACACAAAGAGATCCGGGTATCTATCTTACAGCATGAGCAGAGGGGAAATATCCTGTGAAGATGGGGAATCATCCCTCCGAGCGAAGCAGAGCGCTCCACGAGATACGTCCCAAATCCCGCGGCTGAAAGATCCAGTGCGGCCTGAATCCCCGCGACACCTCCTCCGATCACCATCACCGGGCCTTGAGGTTTTTCTTGTGCCATAGCATTTATCTCCTGATTCGGTTGAGGTTCCTTTATAATCCCAAAAAGTCAAAAGCGCAAGGGTGAGACAATAGAATCTAAGCCATAAAAAAACGAGGCAATTTTCCTCGCTTGAGGTATTATTACCCACCCTTGTGAATTTTTTTTCATGCCACAGGCCAGGGCTTGTGTCAAGGGAAATATTTGTGATATAAACCGAATCACTTTGTCGTTCACTATTGGAATTTCAGCGTTGTTTTGACCTGTGAAATTGGTTTTCACGTTTCTTAGCCCGCATTTCTCACGGGCCTTCGTAGCGAGGTGGTGGAGAGGGCGATGGATTGACCGTGAGAAATACGGGTTAAAAGAGAGAGGTCTATCTGTGGCGGGCCATCTTTATCTGGTTATTCGTTTTTTCCTGTGATAACATTGCCAGTACCTTGTTTGAGTGGTTTTTCGCAAAGGGTTGAATAATCGATATTGCTCTGATATCCTTTTCTCGTCATAAGTGTTCAAGAGTCCATTTTTTTCGGAGTCCTCAACCTTGGACTCCGGACTTTAAACCGTAAACGAATACGAGAGAATCTACGAGGAAATGCCCATATACGAATACAGATGCCTTGAATGCGGAACCACCTTTCAGCAGCTCATCCTGCACAAAAGAGAGGAAGAGCAGCTCTGCTGTCCAGACTGTGGGGAAAAAAAGCTTCAAAAGCTCATTTCACGGGTCGCATATCATGTATCCGAGGCTGATCGCCTTGCAGAATATCGTCCCGGGACCCGGCAGGATGACAGCTTTTACAAGGACAGCCGCAACATCGGCCTCCAGGCAAAAAAACGTGCCCAGCAGATGGGCGTGGACCTGGGCAGCGGATTTGAGGAAAAGCTGGAGAAGTTAAGAACCGATCCGGGGAGTGTAATTAAAGATAGCGAATAGCTGTCCCCTGGAGGGGCGTATCTGTAAGGAGGGAAAAAAAGAACATGGTCAGTGAAGGAGATCTGGTCCTGGTGTATTACCAGGACCAGCCCGCTGTTTATGCCAGGATCGAATATATTGATCCGGACATCAAGAAGGACTGGTATCAGGTGACGTTGCAGTTGCTGACTATCCCTTCCCAGACGGTTACGTGGATACTCAGGGCCTCTTATATTGATGGTGCGCCTTTTACCATGGGAGGCAAGGCGATGCACCTGGAGGAAGTGAAACGGATCACCCGCCAGGAAAAAAATAAAGAAGAGAAGCCGTCGAAAAAGACGCAGGGGCATGGGGGAAAGGTAATCCCCTTCAAGAAAAATTAACCACAGTGGAGAAATTGCATGTCTGCGCCCGCCATTTTTGTTATCCGCCTTGTTACCTCCATGTTGATGGCGCTGTTCATTTCCTATTTTTTCTTCCAGAAAAAATCCTTGCTGCTCGTGGCAGGCCTGGCCCTGGCCCTTTTTGGCCTGGCATATGTTTTTGAATACGCCCGAAAACGAAACAGGGATGATTGATTGTCGCGAAGTTTCAAGTGTTACGCGTAAGAGATTTGTATATAAAATATTTTAGAAAATGAGAGGAAATAAAGATGAGTGAAAAGAAAAAATATGTCTATGCCTTTGAGGAAGGTGATGGAACGAACAAAAAACTACTGGGCGGAAAGGGTGCGAATCTCTGTCAAATGAGCCAGATTGGTCTTCCTGTTCCCCCTGGGTTTGTCATTACAACGGAGGCATGCCTGACATACCTTGCCCAGAAGAAAAAGGAGCTGACCCCTGGGCTGATGGGCCAGATCCGGGAAGCCATGGCTGATCTGGAAAAAAAGACAGGCAAGGGTTTCGGCGATCCCGGGAATCCTCTGCTTGTTTCAGTGCGGTCAGGTGCCGCCATCTCCATGCCTGGGATGATGGATACTATCCTGAATCTCGGGCTCAATGACAAGACCGTAAAAGGTCTCATAAAGAAGACCGGGAATGAGCGTTTCGTGTATGACGCTTACCGCCGTCTGATACAATTGTTCGGAAGCGTTGGCTTGAGAATAAGGGGAGAAAAGTTTGATATTTTGTTCGATGAGATAAAGAAAAAATATAAAGCGGAAGATGATATTTCGCTCGGTGTGGATGGGCTCGTTGAAACCTGTGATCGTTTCCTTGAACTGGTGAAAAAGGAGAGTGGCAGGCCGTTTCCACAGGATCCGTACGTGCAATTGCAGATCGCGGTGGAAGCGGTGTTCAGGTCATGGATGGGCAAGCGGGCCCGGGATTACCGGAAGGAATTTAACATTACCAAGGACATGGCAAATGGGACCGCCGTTAATATCTGCACCATGGTATTTGGAAATATGGGCGATGACAGTGCAACCGGTGTTGCATTCACCAGAAACCCCGCCACCGGGGAAAATCGTCTCTACGGTGAGTACATGATCAACGCCCAGGGAGAGGATGTGGTGGCAGGAATCCGGACACCTAAACCCATCAGGGAACTGCGTCGAGAGATGCCCGAAATCTACAAGGAATTGGAGAACCTGCGTCACACCCTTGAAGACTATTATCGGGAGGTGCAGGATTTTGAATTTACCATTGAAAAAGGAAAACTTTATTGTCTTCAGACAAGAAACGGAAAAATGAATGCTTCCGCCTTTATCAAGACCTCCATTGATATGGTCAACGAGGGGCTGATCTCCGAGAATGAAGCTATATTGAGGATTCAGCCTGATATGCTTGCCCAGATGCTTCATCCCAGGCTTGATACAAAGGCAAAGGTGGAGGTCCTTGCCCAGGGCCTGCCGGCTTCTCCCGGGGCTGCGTCCGGTAAAATGGTCTTTGACGCAGACAAGGCTGAAACAAAGGCAAAGTTGGGGGAAAAGGTCATCCTGGTGCGAGAAGAAACAAAGCCGGAAGATATCCACGGGTTTTTTGCGGCACAGGGCATCCTCACGAGCAGGGGAGGGAAGACGTCGCATGCCGCCGTCGTGGCGCGGAGTATGGGAAAACCATGCGTCTCCGGTTGCGAGAGCATCCAGATAAACCACCTGACCAGGGAGGCGATTATCTCGGGCATGAATTTTCGCGAGGGTGACCTTATTACCATAGACGGAACGAGCGGAAACGTATATGCGGGGACTGTCCCCACCATAGAACCGGAATTTGTAGAAGACCTGCTGGTTCTCCTGGAATGGGCGGATGACATCAGTGAAATTGGAGTAAAGGCAAACGCAGATACACCCGAGGCCGCGGAAAAGGCAAAGAAGTATGGGGCCCTGGGTATAGGATTGTGCAGGACTGAGCGGATGTTTAACCAGCCCAAGCGGTTGCCCATTGTCCAGGAAATGATCCTTGCGGACACCGTAAAAGAGAGAAAGGCGGCCCTGGATCGCCTCCTTCCTTTTCAACGGGATGATTTCAGGGAGATTTTTCG
>QMLQ01000071.1 GCA_003646815.1 Deltaproteobacteria bacterium
ATTTTTTTCATCATCAACAATCAATATGGTTTCCATAGGTATTATCCCTTAATCCCAATATCATGAGGCCCTAGGCAGTTTAATCAGGACCGTAGTACCGGCGCCTTTCCTGCTCTTGACCATGATGTCACCCCCGTGTCCCTCGATGATTTTTTTCACGATGGAGAGGCCTAAACCACTTCCCTTGTCCTTTGTGGTGAAAAAGGGATTAAAAATGGTTTTCAAGTGTTCCTGGGGAATTCCACAGCCTGAATCTTCTATTTCCACAATAAAATGTACCTTCTCCTCGCCTATTTTCACCCGGAGAATGCCGCCGTCGTTCATGGCTTGAATCGCATTGACGAATATATTGAGAAATGCACGGTAAAGCATTTCCGGGTCGGCCTTGATTTTGAAGGTCCGGCCCCTGATGTTGTGTGAGACCGTGATATTTCTTTTTCTTACCTCGGGCTCAAGAAAGGAAATATTCCTGTTGACAATTTCTTCCAGCAGGCAGTCCCGGAGAGAGGGCTCCTGGGGCCGGGCAAAATCCAGGAATTCAGTGACGATATTATTGAGACGTCCGGATTCCTCCGTGATTACGGTGGACAGCCTTTTCTGGCTCTCATCGGTATTCGGCAGTTGCCCAAGCAATTCGGCCGTACTTTGGATAATTCCCAACGGGTTACGTATTTCATGAGATACTCCGGCCACCATCTGGCCCAGGGCTGCCAGACGTTCCGCCTGGTTCAGCTGTTCTTCCAGTTCCCGCTGTTCCCGTGCCCGTTCATCAATGATTTTCTCAGCCTTGTGCACGATGAACAAAAGGGCAATGAAAATGAGAGCCATAATACCGGCTGAAAGGCCAAAAATAGTATACTGGAATTTTGTAATGGAACCATATTCTTCGGTAAGATCCTGTATCAGTTCGAATACGCCGAGGATAAATGCAGGTTTGTCTGAATAAAATACTTCACCGCGGAAGGGAATGTATGTCCTGAGTTTCTTTTTCCCCCCGATTTCCAAGCCCAGGCCCCACAGATCTTTTCCCATGGTCAAGAGGCCGGATGAATGCTCTCCTTTAATCGCGCTGAAATATCCAGGGGTTTCTTTTACCTTTTTACCAACAAGCTTCGGGTCGGTGCTATAGGCGATAACCCCTTTTCCGATATCATATATGTTGACCAGATCAATCTTGAAGCTGTGAATGGTATTCTTGACAATACGGTCCATGATTTCATACTGATCCTTGTCCCGGAGCCGTATTTTTCCATACCTTCTGCTCACGGGAAGGACAAAATTTTGAAACACCTGGTGATTGAGATTTTCTCCCAGCAGGAGCGCATAGTTTTCATAGCTCTTCATAAGGATGCTTTTTGCCTTCTGCGCAATGATCACGGAGAAGGGAAAACTGAACAGAATAAGGATAACGAAACTGGTGTACGCGAAAAATTTCACCAGCCTGAACTGGTTTGTCCGAGGGGCTATTTCCTGGGTAGGAGGGGTCATTGCTGTGTTGTCCTGTTTTTCATGTCCCAGGAAAGGGTTGATAGGTCCACGTTCCCTCCTGACAGAATAATCCCGATCTTTTTGCCCGGCAGGGTCTGTCTATGGGCAAGCAAAGCACCCAGCGGGACGGCTGATGAAGGCTCAACGACTATTTTCATCCGTTCCCATATCAAACGCATTGCCCTGCGGATGTCCTCTTCGCTTACCAGCATGATATGGTGTACCAATTTCTGAATAATGGGAAACGTCAGGCCTCCGAGCGAGGTGCGGAGTCCGTCTGCAATGGTGTCAGGGTTTTCTGAAGGGATAATCCTTCCCGCCCGCAGGGACCGGTAGGCGTCATCGGCATTTTCAGGCTCGGCCCCGAAAATGAGTGTTTCAGGTGCAACGGCGGAAACAGCAATTGCGGTACCGCTCAGGAGCCCTCCGCCTCCCACGGGAGCAATCACACCATCCAGATCAGGTACGCTGTCACAAAGCTCCAGCGCGGCGGTACCTTGTCCCGATATGACCCTTGTATCGTTGTAGGGATGAATAAAACTGGCACCGGTGCGATTGACGACTTGCATGAGAGCGGTTTCGCGTCCCTGGAGGGTTGATTCGCAAAGCGTGATTTCGGCCCCGTAACCGGCCACTGCCTCTTTTTTTACCAACGGAGCATTTTCGGGCATCACCACGTAGGCCTTTATTCCGCGCCAGCCTGCGGCAAGGGCGAGAGCGGCCGCGTGGTTCCCTGAAGAATGGGTGGCCACCCCCTTCAGGGCCTCTTTTTCACCGAGAGAGAATATTGCATTTGCAGCGCCACGGATTTTGAATGCGCCGCTCTTCTGAAAATTTTCACACTTGAAAAAGATGTCAGCATCACACATGCTGTTCAACGTGGTGCTGGTGAGTACAGGAGTCCGGTGCACCCACGGCCTGATCCGTTCGGCTGCCTCATGAATGTCCTGTATAGCTGGTCGCGACGCCATCAGTGAAATTCCGGGCCCCTTTCCCCTTTCGTGGAATTTTCCCAAAGAACCCTTTATTTCAGAGCGGTTCTGTTTTCATCTCCCATGGACGGATATGCTTCCTATTTCTTTACCTTGATGAGATTGTGGACTTTTTGCACCCCGAAGACGGAGTTTGCCAGCATTGTTGCGCGTTGCTTGATCTCTTCAGAGGTAACGGCACCGGTGAGGGTCACATCCCCTTCAAAGGTTTGCACGGAGATGGCGAAGCCACTCATGATGGAATCCTTTAGCAGTTTTGTTTTTACCTTGGTGGTGATGGTGGCATCATCCACCACCTGCCCCGCGGTACGGCCGGCAGGTGTCTGGCATGAACAGAGCGCGAAAAAAAAGCAAAGGAATACGGTGAGAGCGGTGATGGTTTTCATATTTTTCATTTTTGTTCCTCCTTAAACCTGATTCAGGTTGTTCCCTGAATATGGTTTGAAACGATTTTGGGTTGCATTTCATCCTTTTTCTTCGTATGAACTGAGAAGGATGTAGATCTGCAAACTTTTTTCCTACTGTCCTGTTCGAGAAAACGCAGATTTTCCCCATTTGTAAACGGATACAGGGGTGCCGTCAAGTTATCTTTTTTCATCTGCCGGTCTCATGGAAGGGAGCGGCGAGAAGTGAGGCAAGATTTATGGCTAACAAGACCAAGATAGTTGCCACCATAGGGCCGGCGTCCAGCAGCAAGGCGATTTTGCGAAAGATGATTTCGGCCGGAATGAATGTTGCCAGGCTTAATTTTTCCCACGGGGGGTACACTGAGCATGAAAAGGCGATTCAGTATCTCCGCTCCCTTTCAGACGAGATGGGAAAACCGGTGGGGATTCTATTGGACCTTCAAGGGCCGAAGATCAGGACCGGGGAGCTGCTCCATGGGAAAGCAGTTCAGCTGAAAAGGAATGCAACTGTGCGGATAACTACCGGGGATGTGGTGGGAGGGCCGGATGGTCTCATTTCCACTACATACAAGAGACTTCCAAGAGATGTCGGTGAGGGAGATACAATCCTTATCGATGACGGGATGATCGAGTTGCGGGTGCTTTCTGTCTCAAAGAATACCGTAACCTGCAAGGTCATCCAGGGCGGCCTTTTGAAGGAGCACAAGGGAATCAATCTCCCGGGCATTCCCGTTTCCGTCCCTTCTCTTACTGATAAAGACAAGAAGGATCTTGAGTTCGGCATCCGCGCCGGAGTCGACTATGTTGCCCTTTCATTTGTAAGAAAAGCGCAAGATATCAGACAGATAAAAGCTCTACTGGAGAATAAGGACGCCGACATCCCGGTCATTGCGAAGATTGAAAAACCGGAAGCAGTGGCCAGCCTGGACAGCATACTGAAAGTAGCAGATGGGGTGATGATTGCCCGGGGGGACCTGGGGGTTGAAATGAAACCCGAAGAAGTCCCCACGATTCAGAAACGAATTATCATAAAAGCGATTGCCGCGAATAAGCCGGTGATCACTGCAACCCAGATGCTTGAAACCATGATCGAGCATCCCGTCCCAACGAGGGCGGAGGCATCGGATGTGGCTAACGCAATTATTGACGGGACCGATGCCATCATGCTGTCCGGCGAGACCGCGGTGGGGAGATACCCGGTAAAGGCCGTCAGGATGATGTCAAGGATTGCGGCTGTTGCGGAAGGATCTCCGTTCATGCACTACAATCTGCCCTTCAAGCGGGATCCGAAGGAGCTGGTGGCCCATGCTGTTTCTCAATCGGCAGTGGATATCCTGCATGAGTTGAACGCAAAGGCGATTATCGTGTTTTCCGTATCAGGAAAGACGTCCAAACTCATTTCCAAGCAAAGACCCGCCAAACCCGTGTTCTCTTTTTCACCCTCAACCAGGATATACAACAGGCTTTCTTTGATCTGGGGTATCACCCCTTTGATGATTCCGCCTATCAACGATGCAAAAAAGATAATCGAGGCCGGCGAGGATGTTCTGGTTGAAAGACGGTTTCTCAAGCAGGAAGACCTCATCATTATTGTCACCGGCCTTGCCCTCAAGAAAGGGTCCACGAACATGATCAAGATCCACCGGGTGGGACACGAGGATTAGATGGGTAAATAGATAAAAAACGGGCATTCCCGCACCACCATTGGCTGGGATGCCCGTTCTTGATTAAAGAAAGGAATTAGACGACGGTAACATTGACGGCTGAGGGGCCTTTTCGGCCTTCCTCTACGTCAAACGTCACTGATTCGCCTTCTCTGAGAGACTTAAAACCGTTCCCGTTGATTCCCGTGTGATGAACGAATACATCAGGGCCGTCTTCCTGCTCAATGAAGCCGTAGCCTTTTCGATCATCAAACCACTTCACAGTTCCATTAGCCATAGTGGGGCAACCTCCTTTCAAAAGATACTCATGGTTCCGGACTTCAGGTTGCCACTACTGACAAATGAAACATGCCCTGAATGGAAACCAGGACGCCAAAAAACGTACTTTTTGTTGGCTAAATATGGATCATAATCAATTCTAAGAAAAAATCAAGATAATTTTTGCTTGATCCGACTGAAGCGTACTTTGAGCAGCCGCAGGTCCACCAATGCAGAACGTGCTCTTTATTTGGTAAATTTTGGTTGCGGTCCATGACCCACAGAGACTCCTGATGAATGTTTTGAGTAGCGGAGAGGGCGGGAAAGTTTTATGATGGCACAAGGGACGGGGAATTGCGGAGAAAAGGAGACGCTGATGGAGAGTATGAAAGCCCTGGTGAAAGCCAAACCTGAAGAGGGGTTGTGGATGGAAGAAGTTTCCGTTCCAGCCATGGGGATAAATGATGTCCTGATCAGGATTCAGAAGACCGCCATATGCGGCACGGATATCCATATTTATAACTGGGACGAGTGGGCCCGGAAAACTATTCCGGTTCCCATGACCATCGGTCATGAATTCGTGGGTGTCATAGCCGAGATGGGCTCGAACGTGCATGATTTTCAGGTGGGTGACCTGGTGAGCGGGGAAGGCCATCTTGTCTGCGGGCGGTGCCGCAACTGCCTGGCTGGACGGCGGCATCTGTGCATGCATACCATGGGGGTAGGGGTGGATCGGCCCGGCGCATTCGCCGAGTATCTGTCCATCCCGGTAACCAACGTGTGGTATTGTGATCCGGACATCCCCCGGGATGTGCTTGCGTGTTTCGACCCCTTTGGCAATGCAACTCATACGGCCCTTTCTTTTGACGTACTTGGCGAAGATGTGCTCATAACCGGAGCGGGCCCTATCGGCTGTATGGCAGCGGCTATTGCCCGGCATGCCGGCGCACGATACGTGGTGGTGACGGATGTAAATCCCTATCGGCTGGATCTGGCGAAAAGCATGGGCGCGACCATGGTCCTCAACGTGGAAAGGGATTCCATAGAAAAGGCCCAGGCAGAGCTGGGTATGAAGGAAGGGTTTGATGTGGGCTTGGAGATGTCGGGCAGTCCAGAGGCGCTTCGCTCCATGCTGTCCAACATGTGCCACGGGGGAAAGATCGCGGTCCTGGGAATTCTGCCTGATCAGACCCCCATAGACTGGAACCTAGTGGTCTTCAACGGGCTTACCATCAAGGGCATTTACGGGCGGGAAATGTATGAAACCTGGTACAAGATGACGGTGATGATCCAGTCCGGCCTTGATATCGCCCCGGTGATCACTCACCATTTTCACTATACTGAGTACCAGAAAGCCTTTGAGATTATGCGCTCGGGAAAATCAGGAAAGGTGATTCTTGACTGGACCGAGGAGTAATCCTGCGTTTGAAATACCCGGAAAGGAGAACGAATCATCGCCTACCGCTACTTCATCTGCCTTCTCATATTCTTGTGTTACGTACTCGTCTTTTTCCACCGTCTTTGTCCTGCGGTGATAGCCCTTGATATCCAGGCATCATTTGGGATTGGCGGAACTCTGCTTGGTCTTCTCGGTTCGGCATATTTTTACTCCTATGCCGCCATGCAGTTGCCCACCGGCCTCATGGCTGATTCCTGGGGGCCGCGGAAGACGGTGTCGGTATTTTTTTTGCTGGCCGGAATCGGATCTATCCTCATGGGCGTTGCCACGAACCTGCCCCTGGCCATTGCGGGCCGCATTTTGGTTGGTGTTGGGGTTTCCACCGTATTCGTCTGCAATTTCAAACTCCTGTCCGAGTGGTTTACTGTTCGGCAATTTGTCATCATGGGCGGAGTATTTATGATGATGGGCGGTGTTGGTGCCCTTATTTCCAGCGCTCCCCTGGCGTGGGTAAGCACCGTGATAGGGTGGAGGATGACCCTGATCCTTGTGGGCGGAGTCACGGTGCTCATGGCGGCCCTTGTGGCTGTGTTCGTGCGAAACCGCCCCTCCGAACGGGGTCTTCCGCCCATTGCCGAGACTGATGCGGAAAGGGGGGAAGGGATAGGTCTTATGAAAGGGCTCAAGATGGTTGTCCTATCCCTTCGTTTCTGGCCGATCAGTGTTTGGGCCTTCTGTGTCGTAGGGTTGTCCTTTGCCATCGGAGGGTTATGGGGTGGTCCCTATCTCATGCGGGTGTACGGCCTGAGCAAGGCGGCGGCAGGGGGTGTGCTTTCCACATTTGCCTTTGCATTAATACTGGGAAGCCCTTTGCTGGGTTGGCTTGCCAATCGGTTTGGGAGAAAACCGGTGCTCACGGGGTGCAGTATTGTTATGCTGGTGGTCACCGTGCTCTTGATCTGTTTTGTGGACAGCATGACCATCCCTGCTTTGTACCTGCTCTTTTTCTGCTTTTTCCTCAGTGGGGGAGCGGTGGGACCGACCCTTGCCACCGTGGCCAAGGAATCGTTCCCCATCGCCATATCAGGTACTTCCGTGGGACTGGTCAATATTTTCCCGTTTATTGGAGCGGCGGTGTTTCAGGTACTCATTGGCGCGGTGCTGAGCGTCGGAAACCCGGAGGAAATGAACTACACGGTCACCGGATTTCGCCGCATGTTTCTGATCTGCCTGGCGGGAGCCATTGTGTCGCTGGCCGCATCTTTTTTTCTGCGGGAGACCCTGAACAAGGTGGACCCTTAACCCCCTCTCCATCCGACTAAACTATCGGATTTCCTGGTCGAGCTTTTTGCCCAGTGCCTGGATTTCAGGCGAAACCTTGGGTTTGGTGAGGATTACCACGAGATCAAATTCTCCTGTTTCGTCCTCTCCGTTCCGGGAATATGTTACGGTGAGAGGCTTCCCGTCTTCCTCCCTGTCCACGAACCTCGGCGTTCCATCAACGATTTCGAGGCCGGAGACGGTTTTTACCTCTTCCAGGAACTGGTCTTTGAAGGTGTTGGTCAATGGGGACACAAGGGTCACCTGAAGCCCGTCCGTGTTGTGGAGGGCGAGAATGGCCTCGTTTACGCCCAGGATTGTGGATGAAAGGAGATGGTCATCGTCTTCCCGGCCGTCACCCTGCACGATTGCGATCCGGGCGGGAATTTCTCCGTTCAGCGGGGAGACAACCAGCCCGTCGGTCGGGCCGGTGGGGGAAAGCATCCGTTCAAACTGCAGGTCGGTGATAACATCGGCATAGATTCCGTAGCCGAGATTCTCATCAAAAGACTCAAAAGCATTGTCCTGCCCCCGGGTCAGGATCACTTCGTCAAATTCCAGGTCCAGTTCTTCATCAGGAATGCTGAAATCAATGGCTTCCGGCTTGCATTCGGCCCAGCAGAGGGCACATCCGAGGCAGCGGCGGCAACTGAGGCAGCGTTTTGCTTCCTGAACGGCCATGTCCTCCGGAAACCCGGTTTCCACCTCGACAAAATTTCCTCGCCGCTCGTCCACGGAAATTTCCGGCATTACCGCCCGTGGCGAAGGCACGTCATCAAACGGAATGATATAGCGTTTTTCTTTCTCGTAAATCATCTACTTGCTCCTCAGGTAGTCATGTATGCCCAGGGCGGCACGTTTGCCCGCAGCAACGGCGCGGATAGCAATATCTGGACCGGAGACAACGTCTCCGCCGGCAAACACGCCGGGGATATTCGTGGCCCCTGTGTCTTCGTCTATGTCAAAGGTGTTCCACCGGGTAATGTTGAACTCGTGTTTTTCACCAAGAAAATCCAGGTTTGTTGCCTGGCTGATGGCGGGCACAATGGTTTCCGCATCAATGACATATTCCGAACCTTCAATGGGAACGGGTCGTCTTCTTCCGGAGGCATCCGGTTCACCAAGTTCCATCTTGATGCACTTCATGCCATTCACCCTGCCGTCTTTCCCCAGGATTTCCACCGGAGCAGCCAGGTATTGGAGAATGACGCCTTCATGCTCAGCGGCATCGATTTCCCACGGGTTGGCGGGCATTTCCTTCCGGGTCCTCCGGTACAGGATGTAGACCTCGTCAAATCCCATCCTCCAGCCCACACGGGCGGAGTCTATGGCTGCGTTTCCGCCGCCGATAACGATGAGCTTTCCCTTGGCTTCCGGGGCCTGGCCCAGGGCCTGTTCCCGCAGGAAGGTCACACAGTCCACAATACCCTTGCCCTCGTATTCGTCCTCTCCCGGTACCCGCAGTTTCAGCCCTTTGTGACACCCGGCTCCGATGAAGACGGCGTCATTATTTTTCCGAAGGTCATCAAAAGAAATATCCTTCCCGACCCGCATATTATACTTGATATCGATTCCCATGTTGGCGATGAGATCAACCTCACGCTTGAGGAGTTCCTTGGGGAGACGGTATTCAGGTATCCCCACCCAGAGGTAGCCTCCAGGTACGGGCAGAGTTTCATAGATCGTGATATTTTCGTAGCCTTCCCTCGCCAGGTCATGGGCACAGGTAAGACCCGCGGGACCGGCCCCGATGATGGCAATTTTTTCCGGATATTTCTTTTCCGGTGTTTCGTAAGCCGGTTCTATGCCTTCCTTCAGCTCCGCGTCGGCGGCGAATCTCTTGAGAAAACAGATGCTGATGGGTTCATCCAGGTACTGGCGGTTGCAGGCGGTTTCGCAGGGGTGCGGGCACACCCTCCCGATACTTCCGGGCAAAGGCAGACGGTCCCTGATGGTGGCCAGGGAATCAAGGGGTTTACCGTCAGCAATCTGGGCCACGTAGGTCCTGATGTCCAGGTGGGCCGGGCAGGTCCTCTGGCACACGGGCTGGTCTTCCTTGAATATGTTGTATACGCCGGTCCCGGGATTGAAGTAGTCAACCGCGGTTCTGAAACCAAGACCTTCATTAAAATCATCATACATATTTACGGGGCAAACCCGTATGCAGGCCTTACAGTCATTACACTTGGAGTTGTCTACGCGCAGGCTGTGTTTCAGGATGTGAGCCTGGACTTTTCCCTCATCCTTCCTGATTTTCTTGAGATCGCTGTAAGGAAGGATAGTGACCTTCTCATGATCTCGGACCCTGTCCAGGGCGGGGTTCAAAAACGCCTTTTCCGGGTCTATGATCCGATCCCTTGGTATTCTTTCTGCGCCCAGGGAGGGGAATTTTTCGACGAGGGTAACCTCTGCACCTGACTCGGCTTTTTCAAGCGCAGCCTGGATCCCTTGCAGGCCGCCTCCGATGATTAATACACTCTTGTTTTCCACTTTATTGTACCTCTTGGGGAGCTAGTTGAAACAGGGGTGAGCGTTCGGAAATTCCCTCCACTGCTACCATTCCCTTCCGTTTGAGAGCAGTCATATATCGGAACACCCTTTCAGCAGGAATCGCCAGGGCCGCTGCCAGGTCTTTTACCGATTGTGCTCCTTCTCTTAACTTGAGAAGAATCTCCTGAACCTCTGTTTCCTCAACAATGATCATATCCATGGCACGGCCGAACTCATGTTCAGTAAAAATCTCGCCGTACATATTGCCTGTGGTAAGAAACGGGGTCCTCTTTCCAATGACCCACCGGAATTTTTCGCCGGCAAGGACTGCCTCGGCCACCTCCAGCTTTTTGAAGATCTCGGGCGCGTTCAGCCGGTCACTTCCCTGGCCGATGGGACCGAGTTCTTTGATCGTGGCATCGAATTCAGAGACAATCTCTACAAAAACAGATGCCTCACCGGACGAACACTGTCTGAAAGCCAGGCGTTTCTCGTTGACACCGATGTGCCTCAGGAGCTTTTTCGTCATGTTTATCCTGGCCTGGGCCTGATGATTTCCACTGATGTAATGGCAGTCTCCAAAGTAACAGCCGACCACCACGAGGCCGTCAAGCCCTTTCTTGAAGGCCTTGGCAATAAGGGCAGGGTCCAGCCTGCCGGTACACATGAGCCGTACTATCTTGATATCGGGGGTATATTGTAGTCTGGAAACTCCAGCTAGATCAGCGGCCGAGTATCCTCACCACGTACAGCAAAAGGTCAGAATCTTGGGAACGAATTCAGCCAATGGGAACCTCCTTTAAGGATTGTTGCATATCGCTTGTTGTTTGTTGCTTCTGTCTCTCGTGCGTTTCATCGTAAATTAATTGCCTGTTCGAACTCCTGGTGCTCCATCACTTAACCGCCCAGGTATGCATCAAGTTCGGCGGTTAGCTGCTGGTCGGTAAAGGAGTTGATGGTCAGGGCATGCTGGTAACAGGTGGCAGCACATACGCCACATCCTTTGCATGCCACATCAATGACATGGACTTTTCGTCCTTTTTCAGTGTGCTGTATTTCAAGGGCGCCATAGGGGCAGAGGGCGACACAAAGACCGCAACCCCTGCAGGCATCTTCATTGGCCAGTACGGAGATGATAGGTTCCACCACTACTGAGCCCTTGGAAAGCGGTATGGAGGCACGGGAAGCCGCACCGAGCCCCTGGGCTACCGTCTCCCGGACGTTGGCGGGAAAGCGTGCGCTGCCGCAGAGGAAAACCCCGTCCGTGGCAAAATCCAGTGGCCGCAGTTTCACGTGCGCCTCCAGGAAAAAGCCATTGTCATCCACGGGGACCCTGAGGAGCTGTGAAGTTTCGTGTGCATCCTCATTGGAAACCAGGGGAGTGGAGAGCACCACCAGGTCCGCGGGGAGATCCATATCCCTTCCCAGGAGGGCATGGTGCACCTTGACGCCTTCAGGGCCCACTTCAGGCGGGGACGCTGGATCATAATTGATGTAGCGTACACCCTTGGCTTTAGAGTCTCGGAACATTTCCTCATTTTCAACGCCGTACATCTGCATGTCTCGGTAGAGGATAGAAACCCTCGCATCGGGAACTTCATCCCTGATCAGCATGGCGTTCTTGACAGCCGTCTGGCAGCAGATTCTTGAGCAGTAGGGTCTTTCCTCATTCCGGGCACCCACGCACTGAATCATGACGACGTTTTTCACGCTGGAATCAAGGCCCTTCTTGAGAAGGCCCTCCAGTTCAAGCTGGGTAATGACTTTTTCCCCGTCATAGCCGTACATGCCCGTGGGGACAAAGGAGGTGGCGCCGGTGGCAACCACGATGACGCCGATGTCTATATTCTTGACGCCCGTTTCAGTCTCCACATCTACCTTGTATTTCCCGATAAAGCCTTCCACCTGCTTCACTCTTGCCTTGGTGAAGACGGTGATTTTGGGGTGGTCGGTGACCGCCTTGATCTTTTCAAGGGCGAATTCTTCCGCACTGGTCATGCCCGGTCCCAGCTTGTTGAGCTTGTTGAGCATGCCACCCAGTTTTTCCTGCCGTTCCACAAGGACCACTTCGTATCCCCGGTTCGCCAGGCTCAATGCAGCGCCCATTCCGGCAATACCCCCTCCAATCACCAGCCCCCGGGGACAGACTTCCGACATGATAGGTTCCTTGGGCTCCAGCAGGGCCGCCTTGGCAACGCCCATGCGAATCAGGTCTTTGGCCTTTTCAGTACCGGCCTCTTTTTGGTGCATGTGCACCCAGGAGCACTGGTCCCTGATGTTCGTCATTTCAAAGAGATAAGGGTTCATGCCAGCTTCAGCACAGGAGCTTCTGAAAAGGGGCTCATGGGTCCTGGGCGTACAGGACGCCACAACGACCCTGTTGAGATTCTGCTCCTTTATCCCTTTTTTTATTTCATTGATTCCTGTCTCAGAGCAGGTATAAAGGTTCCTCTGCACAAAGGTCACGTTGGGCAGGGTCTTGGCGAATTCCTCGAGTTCTTCCATTTCGAGATACCCCGCAATATTGGACCCGCAGTGGCAGATGAATACCCCAATCCTGACGTCTTGATCATTGTTCTCAGGCAACGGCTTTCTCCTTTTCTAGGTCCTCTTGAAAGGCGATTTCAGCGGCACGTTCCGCGGCGCTTGAGGCCTGTGCCACGGATTCAGGAACATCCATGGGTGATTCGGCACACCCGCACACAAAAATTCCCGGGGTGGTTGTATCCACCGGCGAAAGGGAACTTGTTTTCACGAACTGGTAGTCATCAAGCTCGAAACCCACAATTCTTGAAAGATCGACGATCCCTTTTGACGGTGCACAGGCAGTGGCCAGGATCACCATCTCAAACTCCTCGGCCTTCACCTTCCTTTCCTTCGTGTCTTCATAGATCACCACCGGGTTGTGATTGGGTCCCTCGGTGATTTCAGCGACCCTTCCCCGGACATACGTGATTCCGGAGTTGTTTCCACCCCGGATCTTGTATTCCTCGAACCCTTTTCCAACCGCGCGGATATCCATCCCGAAGATAGTGGACGTGGTCTCTGGTTCGTGCTCGTTCGCAATGATCGCCTCCTTGATGGAGTGCATACAGCAATATCCGGAGCAGAAGGGATAAAAGCGGAAATCCCGTGATCCCACGCACTGGATGAAGGCAAGCTTCCTTGCGGGGGCGAAGGTCTCG
>QMLQ01000072.1 GCA_003646815.1 Deltaproteobacteria bacterium
CTTGTCTACGAAACAATGGGTGATCGAGACAAGGCGAAGAAAGATCTACGCAGGGCAATAGCCTTCGGCCAGCCGCTGGCATTGCGGAAACTGAATGAACTGGAGAATGCTTCTTCCGGGTCCTGGAACGGCTGGAAAATGGATTTGAAGGGAGTCTCGATCCCGGCAAGGCAGGCTGGCGGTATGATCCACGGAGATCCGGTTACCATGAGCAAGGCGGTGCTTGACCACGGTATTCTCACCCTGCGTGATGGGAAAGATTTCTTTCCTGATCATGCCTTGGTGATTTTTCTTTTCCTGAAAAAGGGCGAAAGCGTGGAAAACAGGATCTTCGAGTACACGACAAAATCAGGCTTTGGGAGCCCGCATGTTCATATGAAATGGAAAGAGCAGGGCGCTGATGTTCCCAAAACCAAAATCTGGATGAGAGATTATGCAATGTTTCTCCAGTTCGGTAAGAGGAAAGGAAAAGAGCTGCCGGGGAAAATTTACGTGTGCCTGCCTGATGAAATGAAGAGTTTTATCGCCGGAAGCTTCACCGCCCATATAAAAGGATGAGAAAAAAGCTTTTTACTTTCTCTTCTTCTTGTGTGACTTTCCCATGGCCTTGGAGATCTCCCGCATGAGGGCGGGATCTCCCTGGGCCAGTTCACGGGCCTTTTTGAAATGGAAGCCGGCTTTTTGTCTTTCGCCGAGGGCCTTGAAGTAACGCGCGAAGTTGAAGTGCGCCAGGGCAAGTCTGTTCAGCCTTCCATATGATATCCCAAGATGATAGTAAACTTCCTTTTTCGTAGGGGTGTATGAGTCCAGACGCCTCAGAACGCTGATTGCCTCATTGTATTTTTCCAGGCCTTCATAGGAGAGTGCGAGGGTGAAAAGAGCCACGGGATCATCGTGTTTTAAGGTCAGGGCCTGTTTCAAGACAGCAATGGCGTCCCGGTCTTTTCCCTCCAACTGGTAAACTTTTCCCAGTGTTCGCAGGATCAAGAGAGAATGGGGTGCTTTAAGAAGGGCTTTTTTAAGGTGATCTTCTGCGGCGGCGTATTCAGACATGTTCATGGAGACAATCCCGAGTCCAAGATGGGGCAGGACCGCTCCAGGATTTCTTTTCAATGCTTCCTGGAAGAATTTCTCCGCGTCATGTGGGTCAACGCAGGTGGCCCGAATGACGGTCTTAAAGACAGGGAAAGATGCCCTGAAACGTTTGACTTCCGCGGTTGTGACTGCGGGTTTATACTGCTGCTGCTGAGCCATGCTGTCCAGGTTTGCCATCCGCTCCGGACCCATTGGATGCGTAAGCAGATAAGGCGGCATCTTGGACATATCTATCCAGTTGCCCTGGCTGATTTTTTTCAATGCACCGGTCAAGGCGGATGGGATAAAACCGGCGGCAGTTGCGTACTTGAAACCAAGTTGATCCGCCTGGCGCTCGTCTTCCCGACTATAGTGGAGCTGAGCTTGGATTCCCGCAGCCATAGAACCGGTTATCAGCGCATTTGCGGCGACACCGCCGAGAAATGCACCTGCCAGAATGCCGGCCAAGGTTGCAAGGCTGATTTTTTTATTCTGTTCAATGCGCTTGGACAGGTGCCGGGCAGTGGAGTGACCGATTTCGTGGGCCAGTACGCCTGCAAGCATGTCGCAGTTGTCCATGGTTTCGATGAGACCTGAATAAAAGAAAATCTGGCCGCCTGGGGCGGAAAACGCATTGAGGGTGTTGTCCTTGATAATGTGGAAGTGAAAGGGAAAGGGCCTTGTTTCTAAGGAACGTAGGAGATATTGCCCCAGGCTGTTGATATATTGATTGGCATAATCATCTTCCAGCAGAACATTGTGCTTTTGAATTTCTGCGAGAAATTTCTTTCCCAGGACCAACTCTTCATCGATGGAAAGGGCATGGGCATTCCGGAAAAAAGGGCCTGCGGGCACCAGCAGGAGAGCCAATGCCACTGCCAGGGCAACTATCGAAGACACGGGCTTCTTGGACATCATTGTTCAGACTCTGTCTCTTCCGGGGCCGCAGGATGAATCCTTGGCGCTTCAACCCACAGGCCTTCGATGTCATAGAATTCCCGAAACGGCTGGTAGAAAATATGGATAACCACATCACCATAGTCCATGAGGACCCAGTGCCCTTCCTGCTCCCCTTCAATGCCGTACAACCTGAACCCATTATTTTTCAGCTGGGTGGATACGTGGCGAACAATGGCCTGCACCTGGCGGCTTGAGTTGCCGCTCGCAACGAGAAAATAATCCGTAATCGAACTGAGCTTTCCTATCTCCAGCAAGACAGGGGAAATGGCTTTTCTTTCTCCAACCACCCGGAGACAGAGTTTTGCTTTATCTATTGTTTTCATGAACCCGGTAAAGCTCCTCCCGGTGAATATAGGTTCGAACAGCTTCAGGCACAAGAAAAGTGATGGGTTTCCCCCCGCGGACCATGTCTCTTATCCCTGTTGCTGAAATATCAAGCAGAGTTGATCTTAAAATTATAACATTATTTCCTGATGACATGGTATAAACATTTTTGCGGTCCTGCTTTTTTACATCTTTATCGAGCCCCAATATGAAATTATGCAGTGTTCCCAAGTCAGAGCCAATCCTCGGAATGATCACGAAGTTGGCATATTCAAAGAGCGCCTGGTAGTTTTTCCACGTCCTTATCTCAATAAATGCGTCACTCCCCACGAGAAAAAAGATCTCCGCCTTCATGCCGAACCGTGACCTGAGTTCTTTCAGTGTATCAAATGAGTAAGACAGGCCTACCCTCCTTCCTTCAAGGTCCAGGGCTTCCAGGAGCGCTGATTCACGAACGGCCAATCGAACCATGGCCAGCCGATGATCAAAAGGGGTGACAGGATCATGTATTTTGTGGGGTGGGGAAGCCGCAGGGATGAGAAATACGCGTTGAAGACTCAGCTCGTGGCCGATTTCCTCGGCGGTGCGCAAATGCCCGAAATGTACCGGATCAAAGGTTCCGCCGAGGATACCGATTTTCCCTGCGACTGTTTTTTTCACTGGCGTGTTTGTCCCTGTCCGTAGACGATAAACTTTGTGGTGGTTAACTCTTCGAGCCCCATTGGTCCGAATGCATGCAGTTTCGAGGTATTAATGCCGATTTCTGCGCCCAGCCCCAATTGATTCCCGTCGTTGAAGCGGGTGGAAGCATTCACCAGGACTACTGAAGAATCTGCTTCAGCCAGGAAACGTTGGACATGATTATAATTATCGGTCACGATTGCCTCCGTGTGATGAGATCCATACTGATCAATATGGTCCAGGGCCTCATCCATGCTGGATACAATTTTTACAGCCAGGACGAGCCCCAGGAATTCCTGAGGCCAGTCCGATTCAACTGCCGGTTTGATGTTTGGTGCCAATGCAACGGTCTTTGGGCATCCTCGTATCTCCACTCCCGCGTCTTGAAGCCTGGTGATCATGCGGGGAATGAATTCGCCGGCAACACGTTCATGAACGAGCATCGTCTCCATGGCATTGCAGACCCCCGGTCGCTGAACCTTTGCATTGAAGCAGATCTCTTCTGCCATTTTGAGGTCCGCGTATCGGTCCACATACACGTGGCAGACTCCCTTGTAATGTTTCAGCACGGGGATACGGGAATGATCGGTGACAAAACGGATAAGTCCTTCGCCTCCCCTTGGGATGATAATATCCACGAGATCCTCGAGGCCGAGAAGGATTCCTACGGCCTCCCTGTCTGTAGTGGGGATAACCTGCACTACGTTCCGGGGAATCCCGGTTTCCGCAAGGGCTTCCTGGAGAAGACCAGCGAGGAAGAGATTGGAGTGAATGGCCTCGGATCCCCCCTTCAGAATCACCGCATTGCCCGATTTCAGGCAGAGGCTTGCAGCATCAACGGTTACATTGGGTCGGGATTCGTAAATAAAACCGATGACACCCAACGGGATACGCGTTTTTCCCACCCGTAGTCCGTTCGGCCTTGTCCACATCCGGGTAACTTCTCCGACCGGGTCGGGCAGGGCGGCAACCTCCCTGAGCCCCTCGGCCATGCTTTGGATAACAGGGGTGTTCAGCGTGAGACGGTCGATCATGGCAGGGGGAAGACCCGCTTCATGGGCACCAGTGAGATCTTTCCGGTTCTCATGGATAATGGCGTCATTGTTTTCCAGGAGTTTGCCGGCCATCCGTTCAAGAGCCTCATCTTTCCGGTCACGCCGTATTTGCCGCAAATCCCTGGCCGCTTTTCTGGCTTCCACTCCAATGGATTCTATCATGCTCGCAATTGACATAACCCGTTTCCCTCTTCATCATTCGTAATGACCAGGTTGTCCCGGTTGATGACTTCATCATCATACTTGAATCCAAGTATGTTTTCTATATCTCCTGATTTCAGGCCCATGATTTTTTTTATATCACCTGAATGGTAGTTGACAAGCCCTATTGCGATTTCTTCGCCCTTTTCGTTGACCAGGAGCACCGCGTTTCCCACGCTAAACCGACCGTCAACCCGGACAATCCCTGAAGGCAGAAGGCTTCGCTGCTGTTTCAGAATTGCTCGTTCAGCGCCTTTGTCAATCACGAGAGCCCCTCTTGGCGCCTTGGTAAAGGCGATCCAGTGTTTTCTGTTGCAGAGCCGCGTCTCCGCGGGCATGAAAAGGGTCCCTTCGTTCTTTCCGTCAAAGATGCTGTGCAGGATGCCGGGCTTCAGGCCGTTGGCAATGATGGTTGGAACCCCGCGCATGGAAACCCGCTGGGCGGCCTTGACCTTGCTTGCCATACCGCCGGAACCGAGAAATCCCGGAATACTGCTCGCACATTTCATGATATTCCTGTCGAACTGCTGTACCACGTGGATGAGTGAAGCATCTTCATGGCAACGGGGATCCCGGTCAAAGAATCCGTCTATATTCGTGAGGCTTATGAGGAGTTGAGACTCGGTCATCCCGGTGACCATGGCACTCAGGTTATCGTTGTCTCCGAACTTTATTTCATCCACCACAACGGTATCATTCTCATTGATTATGGGAATAATGTTCCAGGCAAGGAGTGTGAACAGGGTGTTGCGGGCATTCAGGTAGCGACGCCTGTGGGTGAGGTCGTCGCGGGTGAGGAGCACCTGGGCTACCTGCTGGCCGTGCTGTCCGAATGCTTCCTCATAGACCATGATAAGCCGGCTTTGGCCCAGGGCGGCAATCGCCTGCTGTTGAGAGACCGACTGGGGTCGCTTGTTGAAGCCCATTTTCCGAAGTCCCGCGGCAATGGCACCGGATGAAATAAGCACTATTTCTATGCCCTTGTTCCGGAGAGTGATCATCTGCAATACCAGCCCCCTGATCACTTCCAGGTTGAGGTCATTGCTCGTGGTGAGGACACCACTGCCAACCTTGATGACCACGCGCTTTATACCTTTAAGCAATGCACTCCTTGATTTCCGGGTTTCCGCTGCTTTGTTCACGCTTGGGTGTCCCCTCCTTTTTTGCAAATGTCACCTGGGAGATGATGGTGTTTCATTCTTCACCATTCAGATCACTGAAAAAGCGTTCAAGCAACATCTTCTTGAAGTCTCTAATGCCCATACCGTTCAAGGCAGATACGGGGAGAGATACCACCTCAATCTGCTCAAAGGCCTTCTGCATTTCATGCACATCCCGGCAGTGGTCACCGTAGAGGTCCATCTTATTGATGAGGACCATGTGGGGCTTTTCTGCCAATACGGGATTGTATGCTGTCATTTCCTTTTTCAGGGCAAAGAAATCTTCAATGATGTTGTTTTTCGGGGTATACGTTATGTCAAGCAGGTGTACCAGGAGCTTTGTCCGTTCGATATGCTTCAAGAATCGGTGTCCCAGGCCCTTTCCTTCACTGGCTCCTTCGATGAGCCCCGGGATATCCGCAAGGACGAGTGAGCGGTGTCCCTGAAGATACCAGACTCCCAGGTTGGGCACCAGGGTTGTGAAAGGATAGCTGTCAATCCTGGGACGGGCTGTGGTAAGCCGGGAGAGAAGGGTGGATTTGCCTGCATTGGGAAAGCCCACAAGCCCGATGTCTGCAAGGAATTTCAGTGAAAGCTGGAGGGTGATTTCCTGCCCAGGTGTGCCGGGCTGGGCAATTCGAGGGGTCCTGCGGGTCGATGTAGCAAAGTGCTGGTTCCCTTTTCCGCCTCTTCCGCCGGAGAGCAGAACTACCTCCTGCCCGTCAGATATGAGATCAGCGAGAACATGGTGGGTTTCCCTGTCGAGAGCAAGGGTCCCCACTGGGAGTTCAATGACGAGATCCTGTCCATTCCTGCCTGACTGATTTTTTCCCCTTCCGGGCTGTCCGTTTTGTGCCTTGAAGAGAGGAGATGAGCGAAGGTGTGAAAGATTCTGGAGCCTGTTGGTTGCCCTGAGGATTATACTGCCGCCGTCACCTCCGTCTCCCCCATCGGGTCCTCCCCTGGGCTTGAAACGTTCACGCCGAAAGCTGACACACCCGCTTCCGCCGTCCCCTGACCTGGCTGTGATGACGGCCTCATCCAAGAAAGTCATGTTTTTCTTTCAGGTACGGGCATCCCCCTGCTTAAAAGGCATATACGCTGACTTTTTTGCGGGTCTTGTCCATGCGCTCGAACGCGACAACACCGTCAATCTTCGCGAAAATGGTATAATCTTTCCCCAATCCAACGTTGGTACCGGGATGAATCTTGGTTCCCTTCTGGCGCACAATAATGCTCCCTGCACTGACCTTTTGTCCGGAGAATCGCTTGATACCGTATCTCTGGCCGGCGCTGTCTCTTCCATTTCGCGAGCTTCCGCCTGCTTTTTTATGTGCCATTTGTTCAAACCTCAATAAAAATTGTTAACTTGGTAACTGGATATCCTGAATTCTCACCAGGGAAAATGCCTGTCGGTGCCCGTTTTTTCTCCGATATCCTTTCCTTCGCTTATACTTGAAAACGAGGACTTTTTTGTCTCTCCCGTGGCGGACAATGGTACCGGTGACCTTGGAGTTTTCCAGCAATGGTTTCCCGACGCTTACGCCGTTTTTGTCAGATGCCAACAGGATGTTGTCAAAAACGACAGTGTCTCCTGCCTGTCCGGAAAGCTTTTCAAGTTTCACCTCATCGCCGGGGGCCACGCTGTACTGCTTTCCACCGGTTTTGATGATTGCGTACATGGCTTACTCCTTCGAAAAATTAAACTTTAATTATACCGCTTTGCCCGCTATAGTCAAGCGAAAAAACTGGATGAAGAGCCCCGCCGCACCCAGCGGAGTAGGCTCACTTGTCATTCCGGAAAGCCCGCAGGGCTTATCCGGAATCTAGACTCCTGTCCCTCAGTTTACTGGGCGGGCTCTTCGCGGGAATGACTGAAGCGGGCTAAACCCGGAGTACGAACAAATGCGTTTGCCTTTTAAAAAGTGGTGCCCCCGGCATGACTCGAACATGCGGCACCCAGATTAGGAATCTGGTGCTCTATCCACCTGAGCTACGGGGGCACAGCACATTTCTAAACCATAATTACAAAAAAAGTCAATAAATTTGAATCAAATGATGCGGCTGCCGGTGATAATTCCCAGGTTAATCGATTGGCCATGCAGGTTGGGTGGGTGGAAATTATGCGAGAAAAAACCGTGAAAATAAAATAATTCATTGATTTAGGATGCAAGATTACCTATATTAATAAATCAGCAAAAATTTTGACCGATTTGTAGTACCTGCGCACCTCGCAGGAGTGGGGATGTAGCTCAGTTGGGAGAGCGGTACGTTCGCAACGTACAGGTCGGGGGTTCGAATCCCCTCATCTCCACCAAGCTTGGCATTGAGCAAAGCGAAATGCGAAGGCTGCTGCGGAGTAGCTTTCAGCGAGGCCGGGCATACTGAGGAATGGGGCTAATGGCACGGGAAGTTGAAATCCACAGGAAAACCAAAGAAACAGATATTCGATTCACGATGGCCCTGGATGGTGAGGGTAAATGCAGTTCCCGAACCGAAATCCCTTTTATGGACCATATGTTCACGCTACTGGCCGCACACGGTTTTTTCAATCTTGAGATCGATGGAAAGGGAGATATTCAGGTTGATAACCACCATACCGTCGAAGATCTGGGAATCTGTATGGGAAAGGCAGTGAAGCAGGCTTTGGGAGAGAGGAAGGGTATCAGGCGATATGGTGAGGCCACGGTTCCAATGGATGAATCCCTGGCAAGGGTTGTCCTGGATGTGTCCAATCGTCCATTTCTTTCCTACCGCGTGGAATTGCCGGGGAATATGGCGGGAACGTTTGATATCCGGCTCTTGAAGGAGTTTTTCCGGGCTTTCAGCAACCACGCAGGTATCACAATGCACATTGACCTCCTTTCAGGTGAAGATCCCCACCATGCAGCTGAAGCTATTTTTAAGGCATTTGCAAGGACATTAGATCAAGCCACCCATCTGGAGAAGAGGCTTGACGGTGTAGTTCCCTCTACCAAGGGAATTTTGTAGCCGAAGGGCGACTATCATGCAGAAAAGATTCTTTGTTTTTCCCTGTTGGCTCATTGTGCTTGCAGTGGGGCTCCTGTTATTATTTGCAGGGTGCGGTGCAGGTAATAAGCCGGTCCCCGAGAAATCCGTACTGCACGGTACTGAGAAAATCGCAATTGTAGGCTTCAAAGCTGCCCTTGATGAAGGGGAGCCCCCCCGTACGGTCCGTGACCCTCTTTCGGGTGCGGTCTTCAGCGCTGAAGCGGTAGCTTCCGCTGTGGTACAAGAAATGACCAGGGAACTTTATGAGCGGTTGAAATCCCGGGACGGGCGCAAAATTATGCCCCCCGGGCAGGCCCTTGGCGCCTATTCCACTCTTGCTTCCAGGAACATGAACCTAGCACTGCTCCCGGCAAAGATGCTGCAGAAGATTGGAAGGATGCTGGGAGCTGATTACGTTCTTGCAGGATACATGTACCGGTGGGTAGAAAGAAAGGGTGGTTCGTACGCGGCCAAACGAGCCGCTTCCGTTGCTTTCAGCCTGCACTTGGTGCGGGTAAGCGATGGAAGGATTATTTGGAAGGGGAAATTTGACAAAACCCAGCGTTCCCTCTCGGAAAATATTCTGGACCTGAAGACGTTCCTGGGAGGGGGGGGACGGTGGATGTCTGCGAAAAAGCTTGCTTCTTTAGGCCTTGACCAATTGCTTGCCGAGATGCCCTGATGGAGAGCGTTTGAGCGTGCTTGTTATTCCCGCCATTGATATCAAAGAAGGGCGATGTGTTCGACTGAAACAGGGCGTCATGTCAGAAGAAACGGTTTTTTCCGCCCACCCCGAGGAAATGGCCTTGCGCTGGTTTCAGGCAGGGGCCGAGCGAATCCATGTGGTTGATTTGGATGGCGCTGTGCATGGCCGTCCCGCCAATGCAGATACTATCAGGCGAATTATAGAGACAGTTCCAATTCCTGTTCAGCTTGGGGGCGGCATCCGGGACAGGGAAATCCTGGCTGCGTACCTGGACATGGGGATTTCCCAGGTGATACTGGGAACCGTGGCATGGAAAGATCCCGACTTTGTGAGAGAAATGTGCACGGTTTTCCCCGGCAGGATAATCCTGGGCATTGATGCAAAGGAGGGAAAAGTTGCCGTTGAGGGGTGGACCGAAGAGACGGCGCTTGATCCTCTGGAAATGGCCGGACAATTCGAAAAGCAAGAGATCTGGGCGATCATTTATACGGACATTGCCAGGGACGGGATGGGAACCGGGCCCAACATTGATGCGACAAAGAGACTGGCATGTACGGTTGATATCCCGGTAATCGCATCCGGTGGCATTAGTGGCCCGTCGGATGTAAGGAAGCTTCTTAGCCTGGAAAAAGACGGGGTCATGGGTATGATAACAGGGCGGGCCCTGTACGATGGACGCCTTGACCTTGCTGAAGCCATACAAATAGCAAAAGAAGAACTTACTTAGGAAATTTCTTGACATAAAATTAAAAGAGGGTATACTAAAGATTTGCGCTATAGCTAACGTGGGGAAAGTATGTCTTTAGAGAAAAAAATAGGCAATGACCTCAAAGATGCCATGAGGGCAAAGGATTCATTTCGTCTTTCCTGTTTGCGGATGCTCAAATCGTCCATAAAAAATAAGCAGGTTGAGATCGGGCGGGAGCTGAAAGATGAAGAGATTCAAAAGGTTATTTCTTCTCTCGTTCGCAAGAGCAAAGAGGCGGCGGGTGAGTTTCGCGCAGGAGGGCGGGAAGACTTGGCCACAAAAGAGGAAGCAGAGGCCAAGCTTCTTTACGGATATCTCCCCGAGCAACTGACGCACGACAAGATGGAAGAAATAGTCAGGGAAGTCATTTCCGAGCTTGGGGCGGAGGACCTCAAAGATCTCGGACGGGTCATGAAGGCGGCCATGGCCAGAATGGCCGGCCGGGCAGAGGGAAAAGAGGTCAATCAGATCGTCAGGCAAATTCTGGGCGGGTGACGGCAGCGGTTCGTGAGTACGGTAAGCGTTCAGGCCGTTATTTGTTCTCCTTCAGAGAGGGCGCATGTTGCCGTGCTTTTCTCATTTGCTATTTCACATCTAATGGTACTCGTCAATCAAAGAAATTTTCTGGAATCAAATGATACCTATTTCCTTTGCCGGCGCCCGAAATTGGGTGTGAGGCCTAATCTCTCTTTGTGTGGCTGAAGATGGGTTCTTACGAATCTACCAAGGAAACAATCAGGTCTGTTGCTGACATCGTTGAGGTCATAGGGCAGTTTGTACAGCTCAGAAAGGCGGGGCAGAACTATATCGGGCTATGCCCGTTTCACACGGAAAAAGAACCCTCGTTTACGGTGAGTCCTTCAAAGCAGATGTTTCACTGCTTTGGATGTAAAAAGGGGGGCGACATTTTTGCTTTCTGGATGGAATATCATGGAACAACGTTTCCAGAAACCATAAAGGAACTTGCAGAACGATACAATGTCCCTCTACTGGAGGGTGCGAGTTCAGCTGAGGAGAAGAAAAAGGCGGAATTTCGCAAGGCCCTTTTTAAAGTGAACGAACAGGCCTGCCGGTTCTACCAGGAGGTCCTCCTGGAAGAAACAGGAGGAAAACCTGGACGCGCATACCTCGAAAGGAGATCCCTTTCCTTCTCTATCATAAATAAATTCCGATTGGGATATGCGCCGGATTCATGGGACAGCCTGACCAGTTTTCTGGGAAAAGATCCGCGAAAGCTGAAAATCGCATCCGAAGCCGGCCTGCTCGTGGAAAGAAAGGGAGGCGGGTACTACGACCGCTTCCGGAACCGGGTTATTTTTCCCATTTTGAACCTGCGCGGCCAGGTGGTTGGATTTGGCGGGAGAGTCCTTGATGCCGCTCTTCCAAAATACCTGAATACCCCGGAATCGCCCATTTTTCACAAGGGTGCCCTCCTGTATGGATTAAACCATGCGTTTGATGCCATAAGAAAAGCAGGAAGGACCGTTGTTGTTGAAGGGTATATGGATGTCCTGGCGCTGCATGACCATGAAATTGTTGAGACAGTGGCTACCCTGGGAACCGCTCTTACGGATGCACATGTGCGAAAACTGAAAGGGTATGCTTCCGAGGCTGTGGTTGTCTTTGATTCAGATGAGGCCGGCAAAAAGGCCGCTCTGAAGAGCCTGCCTCTTTTCTTGAATGAAGGGCTCAGCGGAAAGGCGGTGGTTCTTCCTGGAAATCATGATCCTGACAGCTTTGTAAACACTGAGGGAGCTTCTTCTCTCAGGGATTTGATCAGGAAAGCAGGGTCTCTCTTTGATTTCCATGTGGATATGAGTCTTTCCGTGATGGATGGGAGCATAGAGGCAAAAAGCATAGCAATCAATGAGGTCTTGCCTGTACTGAGAAGGCTTCATGATGTGTCCCAGCAGTCTCTGTATGTGCGTCGGCTGTCAGAAAGGATTGGTGTCAAAGAAGATGTTCTCTGGATGGAGCTGAAGAACCTCGGGCGAGACGGTGCCGGCGGCAGTGATAAATTGAGCTTGTCGGAAAGGCTCGCAAAACCAGCAGTTGAAAAACGCTTTAGCCGTGACATTCACTTTCTCAATCTCCTGATTCATTATCCTGAGGCAGCACAGGCTCTCAGGAATCTGCCATGGCAGGTATTGCTTTCAGACGCACAAGTGATTGAGATTGGGGAGCTATTTTTTCAAAATTATGATTCTGGGAGACTGTCTTCAATGGAGGACCTTGCTCCCAATCTCGAATCAGAGAAGGCCCGAGAACAGCTGAGAGAAGGCCTGTTGCTGCCTTCTTTCTATTCAGACCAGACCGTTGATCTGGCAATTCAGGAATTTGAACGGAAAATCCGTCAAATTCAACTGTCGAGATCTATTCAGAAGGCAAGGGAGCAGGGAGATCTCGAAAGCATGAACAGGCTTTTGAAGGAAAAGGCCGAAGGAATAGGGCAAAGTGCAGGACATTAGTGCCTGACAGTACCGGATAATTCGGGAACTCGGGAAACAGGAGGTTTTTTCATGAATAAGAGAACCCATATCGTCAGCTTGAAGCGTCTCATCGACATTGGAAAGGACAAGGGGTATATAACCTATGAAGAGCTGAATGACGATTTACCGCAGGAAATCGCATCTTCTGAAGAGGATATTGATGACTTGATGATGATGTTCGAAGAACTTGACATCATGGTAATTGACGAGGCTTCAAAAGACCGGATTGAACAGTCAAGGAGACTGAAAAAAAGACAACAGCTGAAACTGGAGGAAAGGGAGAACTTTCGAGCTGATCTCGCCGATGCTTCTTCCCGGGTTTCCGACCCGGTGAAAATGTATCTCAAAGAAATGGGGTGTATTTCACTCCTTACGCGGGAAGGTGAAGTAGAGATCGCAAAGCGGATAGAAGCGGGGGAGAAAGAGGCCTTACAGCGGCTGTTAGAATGTTCCGTGGGGGTGGAATATATTATTGAGCTGGGAAACATGCTTCGGGAAAACGTGGTAAAGCTGAAAGATGTTATCAACGATCTGGACGATGAAGAGAACTACACCCAGGTAGGGGAGAGAAAGGAACTATTGCTCAGTGTTATTGATGAGATTGAGGGGCTGTATCTAAAGAACCTGGAGGCACGGAAAGAAAAGTTGAAATCTCGATGCGCGGCGGCCCGAAAAGAAGTGCTTCGGGCGGAAA
>QMLQ01000073.1 GCA_003646815.1 Deltaproteobacteria bacterium
AGAAATGCGGGCTAACTTCAAGGAAGTATATGCCGTCTCCTCTTAATTCAAAAAAAGAATCTCGCTCTGTACGGTTGGGAGGCTTTTCGCGCTTCCTTGCGGGCATCATTGCCCTTATTTCTATAACACTCTTTTCCGCTTGCCATCCCACACTGACCAGGGAGGCCCACAAGCCTGAAGAGACCCTTCGAAGGGTTCATTTTTTCTATCCGCATTTTCAAGATGACATGGATCTTGGCTCTTTGGCCGCAGCCGTTGACCAGAATCTCCTCTACCTGGAACGTCTGCCGGAAAATGCTGTTTTTTCATATGGCTCGGCCACATTTACTCGCCAACAGATTGTCGAAACCCAGAGAACACTTCTCGATCTCCTCTCCAAGAAGAAACAGGCCAAACAGCTTAACAATGAGATCAGAAAACTCTTCTGGGTCTTCAGGGCAACCGGACGGGCCGGAAACAACAAAGTCCTTTTCACCGGATATTTTGAACCGACTTTTGAGGCCAGACTGGTCCCCGATTCGACATTCAAGTACCCCGTTTACCGGAAACCCGGCGACCTTATTCGAATAGACCTGTCCCGGTTTCGGGAAAAATACAAGGGAGAGAGCATCGTGGGTCGGCTTTCCGGTGATACCATTGTCCCCTACTATACCCGGCTTCAGATTGAGGCACAAAAGGTGCTTGCAGGGAGGAACCTGGAAATCGCATGGCTGAAGGACCCCGTTGATGTCGCCTTTCTTCAAATCCAGGGATCCGGCCGCTTGGTTCTTCCGGGGAATAAAAGCATCTCTGTCGGCTACAGCAGCTCAAACGGCCACCCTTACAGAAGTATCGGCCGATATCTGCTGGAAAACGGTCTTCTCGAAAGAGAAAATATTTCCATGCAATCAATCCGTGGTTTTCTTGCTGCTCATCCATCCCTTGTGCAGGATATCCTGAACTACAACCCATCGTATATCTTTTTCAGGGTTCTTGAAAAGGGTCCTCTTGGCAATATCGGGGTCCCCCTAACACCGGGACGTTCCATTGCTCTTGATTCGAGATTGTTTCCAAAAGGAGCCCTGGCTTTCATCTCCTGCCAGAAGCCAACGATTAATAAGAATGGTACCATTACGGGATGGAAAGCCTTCTCACGCTTTGTTCTGAATCAAGATACAGGTGGGGCCATACGTGGCGCCGGAAGAGCTGACATATTCTGGGGAAATGGCCAGTATGCCGAGATTGCCGCAGGCCATATGAAACACGAAGGTGAACTCTATCTCTTGATGAAGAAACCCGACCGCTAAAGGTTTTTTTCACCTGAATGATGTGTGCTTTCAAAAATCCATTGGTTTCAAAGTACGCAAAAACCGAAATAACGCCCCGCGGAGCCTTGAGTCGCGGAGCGGCAACCAGAAATTATACGGAAAGCTTGGAGAAATCGGCGATGCTCAAGAAAAGGCCGGCCAATGATTGCAGCAATGCAACACGGTTTCGCCGAAGATCCGGAGATTCCTTTGTAAGGATTTCAACGCCGTCAAAAAACTCATCGACCGGCCCTTTCAGTCCCGCAAGAATGTCCATCGCTTCCTCATAGTCATTGTCTGAAATGGAAGACTTGACCCCTTCACCTGCCTCCCGGCATTGTTTCCAGAGCGTTGATTCACATTCCTCCTGGAAAAGACCGGGATCTACCTCATATGCAATCTTCTCCCGTTTCAACATATTGGCAATCCGTTTGAATGTGAGCGCGAGCGATTCAAATTTCTCGGATTCCAGAGCGTATTTTCTGATCTGCTCGATTCTCGGTTTAACATAATGCACGTGATCAAATCCGGCGGATATCACTGCATCAATGTATTCACTTTCATACCCGTTCCTGAGCATCAATTGCTTATACCGCTCCCTGAAAAACTGTGCTACTTTATCGGCCATAGAATCAATCTCAAAGGCCAGCTTCCGCTTCAAGATGGAAAGACTTTCCCGTATAAACCCAACCAGGGATACGTCCCAGTCGAAGGCCTCAAGGATCCTGAGGATGGCTATGGCATGACGCCTGAGGGCATAGGGATCGGCAGTCCCCGAGGGTTCCATCCCAAGAGCAAAATAACCGCAGATCGTATCCATCCTGTCCGCGAGGCCCACAATCGCCCCGATTTTTGACTCCGGGAGTTTTCCTCCTGCCCTTTCCGGGAGGTAGTGCTCATGAATCGCCGTACAAATCGCTTCCGGATATCCTTCCAATTTTGCATATTCTTTTCCCATCGTACCCTGAAGCGAAGGAAATTCAGTGACCATTTGGGTAACAAGGTCACATTTACATAGTTCTGAGACCATCCTGATATCATCAAGCGCACCGGGAAGGATCACGTTTCCAAGATATTCTGCCAGTTCTCTGAAACGGGTCATTTTTTCAAATGACGTTCCCAGCTGGGCCTGAAAGATAACCCTCTTGAGATCATCCAGTCGAGCTTTGAGCGGACGTTTTCGGTCCTCTTCAAAAAAGAAATCAGCATCTGAAAGCCTTGCTCGCAAAACCCGTTCATGGCCTTTTTGTACAATCGTTTCATCTCTGGCCAGCGTGTTGTTTATAGCCAGGAAATTCGGCATCAGGCTTCCATCATCTTTGTATACGGGAAAATATTTTTGATGCTCTTTCATTGGTGTTATCAGGACCGGGTCTGGAAGACGGAGAAACGCTTCATCGAAACGTCCGCAGACCGCGGAGGGATACTCTACCAGGTTCGCTACCGTCGACAGCAGTTCAGGATCTTTTCCGGGCTTTCCTCCAACTCTCCGCGCAGCATCCTCAATCTTCTCTTCAACAAGCTTCTCCCGTTCTTCTTGATCAATGATGACAAAGCCTTTTTTCATCACCTGGAGATACTCGTCGATACCGGATACCCGGACGGCATCAGGGGCCAAAAAGCGATGCCCGAGTGTCATGGTACCGGCGGTGATTTCCGCAACGGTGAATGGGATTATTTCACCATCGAACAATGCGACAATCCAGTGTATCGGGCGAACAAATGAAAATCCAACGCTTCCCCATCGCATGGTCTTGGGCCAGGGAATCCGTTCTATTACCCTCGGTAAGTTCTCGGCAAGGATTTCTCGGGTTGACTTTCCTGCTATCTGCCGTTTGATGTAAAGATAATCTCCCTTCTCAGTCCTGACAGTAGAGATCTGGTCCAGGGCAACACCCTGTTTTTTTGCAAAACCCTCCGCGGCCTTTGTGGGGTGCCCCTCTTTATCAAATGCCACCGCTTTCGGCGGCCCGGTGATTTCCTGGGTTGTGTCCTCCTGTTTTTGGGGAAGCCCGCGTCCCATCAGGACCAAGCGGCGCGGGGTGCCGTATGCATGAAGCTCCGTGTCACCCGCAACCCTCTGCTCTCTGAGCATTTCAAGCGTCAAATTCAGGAATGATTTCAACCCGTTTGCCAGATACCCGGCCGGTATTTCCTCTGTCCCAATTTCCAGTAAAAGCTCACCGTTCATCTCTTCTATCCTGTTTCAGTCAGTCATTGGAGGTTGTTGAGCAATTTATGAACAACTCTTTGTTCCAAATACGCACGAGATTTCATTTGTGACGTCTTGAATGCCGAATTCAAAAATTCCAATGTCAAATATCAAATGACCAAGTGAAAGCGAAGTTCATACCACTCTTTATTTGCTCCGTTGCCTGTTGCGCCACGAAACAAGTGACCAGGAAATGATTTGTCACTGAGGCATTTGGATTTCACTTGACATTTGTTATTGCCGGCTTATGCTGGCTCGCCTGTTTGGGGTCTGCCCGCAGACGCCTGGATTCTTTCTTAAGCAAGGGGTGTCCTAGTTCTTCTCTTTGGGCCAGGTAATTCCTCGCAACCAGTCTCGCAAGATGTCTGATCCGGTCAATGTACTGTGATCTCTCAGTCACACTAATCGCTCCCCGTGCATCAAGTATATTGAAGGTATGCGAACACTTCAGACAGTAGTCGTACGCAGGGAGAACGAGGCCATCCTCGCTCAGATGAGCGGATTCTACCTCGTACATATTGAACAATCCCAGGAGCATTTCAACGTCAGCTTTCTCAAAATGGTACACCGAGAGCTCCCATTCCCCTTTTTTGTGAATGTCTCCGTAAGTTATCTCATCGTTCCACGCCAGATCGTAGACATTTTCTTTCCCCTGCAAGTACATCGCTATTCTTTCAAGACCGTAGGTAAGCTCTACGGAGATCGGATCCAGGCGCACACTCCCAGCCTGCTGGAAATACGTAAACTGCGTGATTTCCATTCCGTCAAGCCACACCTCCCAACCAAGCCCGGAGGCACCAAGGGTGGGAGATTCCCAGTCATCTTCCACAAAACGGATATCGTGGTCCAGCGGATCTATCCCAAGCGCCTTCATGCTGTCGAGATACAGCTCCTGGATCTCGAGGGGTGATGGTTTTATAATGACCTGATACTGGTAATAATGACAGAGACGGTTCGGGTTCTCGCCGTACCTGCCGTCTGTTGGTCTCCTGGAAGGTTCCACATAAGCCACCGCCCACGGTTCTGGCCCCAGAACGCGCAGCAGTGTTGCAGGGTTAAACGTGCCAGCCCCCACTTCCAGGCCGTAGGGTTGCTGCACAACACACCCTTTGCTTGCCCAAAAGGCCTGCAGGGATGAAAAAAGTTCTTGAAATGTCATGGTGCCTCCATCTCTTAGAAACCAACGGAATCAAAAACCGGCGGTTGAATGAATTCGAATTCAGGCAATGGAGACTAACACCGCTGACCGAGGTTGTCAAGATGGCTTGAAGCTCCCCTATTGGTTTACATCGCACATGTGCTTGTGATAAAATAATAATATAGGCTGAAGGCTGAAGACGTTTAGAAAACGGTTTTCGTGACCCAATAATAGTTCTGAAAAGGCCTTTCCATGGAAGCTGATTTCAGTCTCGCGAGAGAACGTATGGTCAAGACCCAGCTTATTCCCCGGGGAATCAAGGATCCAGACGTCCTTGAGGCCATGAAGAGTGTCCCTAGGCACCTTTTTGTTGAAGAAGCCCTCTGGGGAGAAGCCTACAATGACCATCCTTTGCCCATAGGGGAAAAACAGACCATTTCCCAGCCCTATATCGTAGCACTCATGACCGAGGCACTGGAGCTGTCCGGTAATGAAAAGACCCTCGAGATCGGAACTGGAAGCGGTTATCAAACTGCCATCCTCGCCCAACTGAGCCGCAAAGTCTACACCGTGGAAAGAATACGGCCTCTCATGACAGCCGCCCGGAAAACCCTGGCTGAACTCGGGTATGCAAACATCCTCTTCAAGGCTTTCGACGGGACTCTCGGCTGGGAGGAACATGCTCCCTACGATGCGATTATAGTCGCTGCCGGGGCTCCCAAAATTCCAGAACCCCTCCTTGAACAACTTGCCTTGGGCGGCCGGCTCGTCATTCCCGTTGGGAACCGCTTCAGCCAGGAATTGATTCGAGTCACACGGAAAGAAAAAGAGGTGTTCACCCGGAAAGAATTTGGCGGATGCAGATTTGTTGACCTCATCGGCATCCATGGCTGGAAATCATAGACAAAAATCATGGCACCCATGATCTCTCCTCTTCTTATCACTTCTCGCAGGACCCACAAAATCACTCAAGTCCGGAGCCCTCTGTTCCGATGAACATCTGTGAGGAATCAATGCCGAGGATCATCAATTGAAAGTGCCTGTTCAAGAAAAAAGGAGATCGGAATCCACCCCAATGGAATTCTCTATTCTCATAGTTGATGACGATACTTCTCTCTTGTCAGTACTGAAGAATTCGTTTCAGGAAGAAAACTACCATGTTACCGTTTCTTCAAACGGTCTGGATGCCATTGAAAAATGCCGAGCAAACAGTTATGACCTCATCATTACTGATATCATGATGCCTGGAGCCACAGGACTCGAAGTACTGTCTTCTGCAAAAAAGATTAACCCGAACACCCTTGTCATTCTGATCACCGGCTTTGCTTCCCTGGAAACAGCAGTAAAAGCAATCCGGGAAGGAGCGTATGATTACATCACCAAGCCTTTCAGGTTGGAAGAAATACGCATCGCAGTCAAGAACGCATTGGAAAACGTGCACCTGTTGCGCGAAAACAAGAGACTGATGCTGGAACTGGAAGAAGCCTATCAACAGCTCCATTTTGTCAAAAGGATCATGGCCTCCCACAATGCCCTGGCATCAAAAAGCGCATCGCTCTCCCCGGGGATAGCGCCAGGCAAAACACTTATCGGCGGAGACGTTCTTTCGCCTCACCTGATGGGCACGAAGGGGATGAGCGAACCATCATTAATTTCAAACCTAGAGCGTTTATCACATTTGAAGGCAAAGGGTCTTTTATCTGAAAAGGAATTTGAACTGTGCAAATCGAAGCTGCTGCAAGAGCGCCAATAGAAATCATGGGCGATCTCGGTTCCCTGAAGGTCCTGGTGGTGGATGACGAAGCCAGCATTCGGGAGGCACTTGAATCCTATCTCTATCATCTCGGAATTTCGACCGTTCATACGGCTCAAAATGGAAAATTTGCCCTTGAAGCCCTAAAGACGGAAAAGTACGACTACCTTTTCATGGATCTCATGATGCCGGAAATGGACGGCATGGAACTCCTCAACAACCTGGACAGCAACGGGCGGCCCATGAGCATCATTGTAATGACCGGGTATCCTTCAATGGAAAAAGTAATTGAGGCCATGCGAAACGGTGCCTCTGATTTTCTTATAAAGCCCTTTCGCCTCCAGGACCTGAAAATCTCGATGGAAAGAGTCCATCGTCTCCACAGTCTTGCCAAAAAAAATTGGATCCTGAAAAGGCAATTAGAGCAAAAACGGCAGGTGGAAAAGTTAAATCAGGAACTCCGGGCAAAAATACGCGAAAAAACCCTTCTCTATGACATCATTGATTCTCTTTCAAGGGTAAACAGATCTGATGACCTGTATTCCTATCTCATACAAAAGGCCCTGCAAGTGTGTGATGCCTCCAAGGCATGTTTTTTTCTGTACGACCAGGAAAAGAAAGGTCTCATTGCCCTTTCCCAAAAGGGGCTGGATTCAGTTCCACCCGGTCACCAGATTGCGCTTGAGCCTGACCATCAGCAAAACAGATGCATATGTCCTGATTTCATAAAAATACATTTCAATGGAACCTATGAAGCGAAAATCCCCATCGACCATCCATCATTTTTCCCTGAACTTCTTTCCATTCCTTTCCGGATAAGACAAGAACTCTTTGGTGTGATGCTTATCGGAGGCAAAAGGAACGGCGCAGCTTTCTCACAAGAAGACAAGTTTCTTATGAATTTTCTCGCAGAACGTACTGCCCAGAATATTGAAAACCTGGCGCTCTATGATAGCCTCAAAGAAAACCTCTTCGCCACGCTCGGCGCCCTGGTCAGCGCAATAGAAGCACGTGATCCCTACACGCGGCAGCACTCCCAGCGCGTAACCCAGGTCGCCCTGCGGATTGCCCAGGCCATGGACCGCCCTTTCGAGGACTGCAGGCGCCTAGAATCAAGCGGACCCCTTCATGACATAGGAAAAATTGGCATTGATGACCATATTCTGAAAAAACCGGGCCGTCTTACTGAGGAGGAATTCAAGAATATCCAGGCCCATCCCCTTATTGGCGTCCATATTGTTTCTCCCCTTGGGTTGGATGAACAGGAGCTGGCAGTCATCCGAAACCACCATGAACGTTGGGACGGAAAAGGGTATCCCGATGGACTCAAAGGAGATGAAATCCCCCTTCTCGCCCGGATCTTATCTGTAGCCGATGCCTTTGATGCTATGAATTCCGACAGGGCTTACAGAAAAGCCCTTCCGTTTAAACATTGTATAGATGAGCTCATAAAAAACAGGGGCGCCCAATTTGATCCCAAGGTGGTTGACGCCGCGGTACAGGTCCTCGAGCCATATTCTCACGAATAATTGGACCGCCATCGAACCTCCTCCCGCAAAATGTGCTCAAATCCATGGAAAGAGATATTAAACATCGATTTCCTGCTTTGCGGTTGTTTACTATTTTTATTGCAATTGGTACTGATTTATGCTTTTTATAACACAGGTTAATCGCATCACCCTAAGACACTCCATCCGGACTTCCCTGATGTGCGGATGGGTATAGCCAACTATCGGAACACCGGGGGAAAAGATGAGTCCTGAAAACCGGCGTGAATACCTGCGAACGGATGTCCTCATATCCGCCCGCATAAGGGTCCTGAACCAGGAGGAGTTATCCCTGCTTGAACAGGGCGATACCACTATCCTGGAGGGCAATGTCTTCTCAAGCCCCATTGATGAAATAATTGACCAGGTGCCCACGGGATCAAAAGAAGAAACGCTCTACCGCTGCCTGAAAATGATGGACAAAAAGCTTAATTTTGTGATCGAGCAGATGACCACCCCACCCGACCAGCCTGGGAGAGCCCTCAATGAAATTGTAGAACTCAGCGGGTCAGGGCTCAGGTTTCTGAGTGAGACCTCCTACCCCGAAAATACCCCATTGAAAATAGACCTGATTATGCCCGGCACGTTTGAGTTCAAGGTCACCCTGATCGCAAAGGTCATCAGGATAGACAAACGGGAGACCACGGGAAGGGCAGGCACGGAATCCTATTCAATCGCCGTTCATTTTACCGAAATTGATGAAAAGGCCAGAGACGCTATTATTGAAACCATATTCAGGAAACAGAGGAAATTGATCCGCCTGGAAAAGGAGCGAAAGGGAGAATAAATGGAATCACTCCAAATATCCTTACAGGATCTCGCACGCCTTTGCCACCTCGCTTCCCTGGGAAAACACCTTGGAGGGCTCATTCATAATCTCAACAGCCCCTTGCACAGTCTTGGAATGCAAATGGATGTCATGCAGCACTTTATCCTCAAGAAAAACGAATTTAGCGATGACGTTTCCGAAAAGCTTTCTAAGCGGTTGACTCAGATGAACGAGGAATTTGAAAACCTGAACAATCAGATAAGAATCGCGGGGATGCGGGCTGACTTACTGGATTCTGCCCCGGAGAGAATCGACATCAATCACTTTCTTCACCAGGAAATGCAATTCCTGAAAACGAACCTCTATTTCAAACATAACGTTGAAACCACTCTGGAATTGTCGCCATCGCTCAAGGCAATAACTCCATCCCTCCCCTATTTCAATCTTGCCATGGGCCTTTTCCTGGAAAGAGTGGCCGAAGAGCTCGAAAAACATAAGAGCAGCACTCTCTTTATTGGCACCAGTGTTGTGGAGGCCCGTCCTGTTATCTCTATGCGGATGAATGATACTGCGCTCTCCAAACCATTCTGTGCCATCCTTGAAATGAACCCACGAGATATTCCCTCAATGCAGGAAGCATCGGAAGAGATGAACCTGTTGATCTCTGTCCTGCTGTTAAAAAATGGAGGAGTCACATTCAAAATCGACATGAATGATCAGAACACATTGCTTAACCTTCTCTTCCCCGAAAAAGCGCTGTAGGATAAATCCATCGAGGGCTTTTTTCAGGAATAGTCGCCTCGCCTGAATCTCGCCACCTCTGTCCCCAGCGTAATATCAAGATCTGAAACAATGGCTTTCAATTCTTCGTCTATCTTTCCATTATTTTGGAGAAATCTTAGATCCTCCATTTTTGCCTCGAGATGGTTTACGAGCGGTTCCAAAGATGTTGTCTTGACTCCAGGATCCCCAAGCTTTTGCGTGTAGAAGCCAGCCAGATCCAGCGTGTTCTCAACTTCTTTCATGAGTCTATACCTGGTGGCAATCCCATCTTGCCCTTCGAGATCACGTATCAGTTGTGGCGGCGTTATATTGGGAGAAGCATGTGCGGTATTGACTGAAGCAGGGACTCCGGCTTCCTTCCCTCCTCTTTCCGCCACCTGGTTCATCACTTCCTGAAAGGCGGTTTTCACCTTTGATTTTCCCGTTTTTGTCCCGTTTATCCCGGGCATCATTGACTTATTTGCATCGGAAATTTTCATTTCCCCTCTCCTCCCTTGTTGTTTTCAGACAGCAGTACTTCTCATTTTCTCAGCTGCTCATGCAATTCCGAGCCCACAGAGGGCAAAATCTTTCAATATCCCCTAACTCTCCGATCCAGAAAGCAAAAGGTTTCTTTTTTCTTCTGCAAGAATATTGCCAGAAGTGTCCCAACGCTTGGTGTCCCGCTGATTACCTCCCCTATTTTATGTCGTGCCCATCTATAATGGCCTTTTCGCCCAATGTCTCCTTTGCTCCTGCGGAATCTTTTTCGGCAAAAGCGATCACCTGTGACCCCGCTCTCATGACCACGGCTTACAAATGTGGGTAAAGCTCGAAGCGCGAGCGTCCCTTCCTGATCCCGGTGGGAAAAATATTCCTACTTCCGTTTCCTCAAATTATGTTGATGAACTGCCGGTTCGAAAAATATTCCTCGGGATCCGGTCCACGAGAACAGGGTACTGCTCGGTGCTCAAGCCAATTCGCGCCAACCTTTGGGCAAGTCTTTCAGTGTCAATGAAATCAAGTTCATGACGAACCTGAAACCGTGACATCAAAAGATCAGCAATATGAACAACCGTTACCAGCTCTTCATCTTCTTCAGATTTCTCTGGGCAATGATGATTGGCGATCACGTCGATCAAGTTACGTGGAAGATCCCATTTGGCGCCCAGCAACTTCCCAGCCTGGGCGTGATCGATACCAAAACGCATTTTTTCAATCTCGCAAAGCTCTATTCCCTCCCTTTGGATTTTACGATAAAATAACGGTGCATTCACCGCCATAAACTGATCTAGGGGAATTTTCCCAATGTCATGCAGGAGACCCGCTGTGTACGCAATGTCCTTTGCGGCCTTTCCGCTGAATGCCGCAATTTCCTGGGCAATCATGGCTGTGCCCAATGCGTGCTGGTAAATGCCTCCTTTGCAAAGGGAATATCCATGAGCTGACTGGGCAAAAGAAGACTCCACCGAGGCTGAGATAACCATTTCAAGCAAACGCTTTTCACCGAGCACAACAACCGCGCGATCTATGGAATCGATTTTATCTCTGAATCCCATTACAGCCGAGTTGCAAAAATTCAGCACCTTTCCACTAATGACCTGGTCCTGCCTGATCTCTTTGCCCACCTCACTCATGGTATAGTCATCACGCTCAATCATGCGCATGATTTTGAGTGCTACCTGCGGAATCGGCTTCACTGCTTCAATGGCCCTCTCTATGTTAAAATTTACCTCCTTTTCAACATTTGCATCTGCCGAGTCCTCTGTTTGCCATATCGGCTCGATCGTGGTGCTTAGACTCCTGAGATCAAGGACCATCTTGCGGTTAAACAAACCTCCAGTTTCACTCTTCTCAACAAATATTCCATTTTTTTCCAAACAACCTTGGACTGCCTCAGCAGTCTGCCCTCCAATGTCCATTGAAGGGTCAGCATCAAACGTCTGCCCTACCAGGGCACCGCCCGCTATACACGCAACGGCTCGGTCCTTCAAGGCCCCTCTCCCAAACAACAATTCCAGGAACCGGGGAACACCCGTTGTTGCGTAGATGTCAGGTTCAAAGTCCACATCAGCCCCGCTCGGTTCAGGAAGAAGGAGATGAAGCATCCCTCCCACTCCACCTTCTTTGTCAACAATGGTCACGCCGACGCAACTCCCAAGATATGACTCAAGACGCGCTTCCTTTCTATCCGAAATTACTGATGCACCGGCAGCGAGGATCTCTTCTTCCATTCTCTTTTTTCTCCTTTCAAAAATATTCTTTCGGCAACACCAATTCTATTCCACAAGCATCCCCTGTTTTCAATTGTTTTTCAGGCTTTCAAGCTAGCAAGACACATGCCAAAATTATATACTTGATCTACCTTCCATATTACGCTAATCATTTTTCTTGAATGTAGCTCTTGGAGAAACCATGAAAATTGCAATCTGCCAGATAGATCCCGTTATTGCAGACTTTACCTATAATACTTCCTTGATTCTCCAAGCCGTTCACCAGGCAAAGGGAGAAGGGTGCGAACTGGCTGTTTTCCCCGAGATGTGCCTTACAGGCTATCCTCCCAAAGACCTCCTGGAAAAACCTGCCTTTATCCGGGAAAACCTTCGTCACCTCAAGCAACTCGCCGCGAGAACAGAAGGAATCTCTCTCCTCTTGGGCTATGTTGACCGCAACCCCGAACCAACGGGGAAATCCCTCGTCAACAGTGTTGCTCTGATAAGAGACGGAAAGATAGCAGGGCACGGAGGAAAACGGTTGCTCCCGACCTACGATGTATTTGATGAGACCCGTTATTTTGAACCCGCCAGAGGAAGTCTCACTTTTCTGCTGGGAGAAAAAAAATATGGTGTTACCATCTGTGAAGATATCTGGAACATAGGCAATGTCAACGGTATGCCCAGGTATCCTCTTGACCCGGTAGCAGATCTTGCTTCTGAACATATCGATGTCCTCATTAACATTTCCGCATCCCCCTATTACCTGAAAAAAGAGCAGCAGAGGTTCAACATTGTCAAGAAACTGTGTACAACTCACGGAATACCGGCAGTCTATTGCAACCAAGTGGGGGGCAATGATGACCTTCTCTTTGACGGCTCAAGCATGGTGGTGGATTCCCGCGGCAGACTAATCGCCCTCGGCAAGGCATTTGAGCCTGACATTTTTACCTGGGACACGGAACACCGCTACCCGGAACTCCAAAAGCCATGGATCCCTGATGAAAGCGCAATACTGCGTGGATTGATTATGGGAACCAGGGATTATGCCGTGAAATGCGGTTTTGAGAGGGTGATGGTTGGGTTGAGCGGAGGGATTGATTCATCTCTCGTCGCATATATTGCCGCACAGGCACTTGGGCCTGAAAATGTTCTC
>QMLQ01000074.1 GCA_003646815.1 Deltaproteobacteria bacterium
CCGGTGCCGGGTGTTCTTGTACTCTACGTGATTATTTCCCAGAGATCTTCCCGGCCCTTGAAAGGCTCCATAAAACCCGAAAATAGGAGGTTCACGGTCTTTTGTCAAGTTGAAAAGAGGAATAGAGGAAAAACAAATCTTCCCGTTGTTTAAGCTCAAGAGCGTGGAAAGATAAAAGGAAAGATCTTGACAGCAGGAAAGCGGGGTGCTAAAAATGCCATGAATGAATCATCATTCATAAAGATGGCGGCCATGAAAAAGAAAAAAAATGATAAACATGAAAGAATCATAGAGGCGGCAACACGAGTATTCGCCCGAAAAGGTTTTTTTCAGGCAAAGGTTTCCGATATCGCCCGCGAAGCGGGAGTCGCGGACGGCACCATCTATCTCTACTTTGACAACAAGGACGACATTCTAATTTCCCTGTTCGAGGAGCAGATGAAGGCGGTCCTGGACAATATGATCAGGAAGCTTTCTAGAGAAACGGACCCGGTCAAGAAACTACAGCAATTTGCACTGACACACCTGAGTCTCATAGAAGAAAACAAGAATGTTGCTGAGATTATCCAGGTGGAACTCCGGCAGAGCAGCAGATTCATGAAAGAATATAAAAATGAGCGATTTGCCCAATATCTCGATCTGATAGGGGACATCATACGGGAAGGGCAGGAAAAGGGAGTATTTGGGCCCGATATTATCCCGGGTATCGCCAAAAGGGCATTTTTTGGTGCGCTGGACGAGATGTCAAGATTTTGGGTATTGTCAAGCAGAAAAAAGTATGATATTAGAACGGCTGCTCAACAAATAAGCAGTTATTTTTTACGTGGTATATCTGTTCCGCGCACATGAGATGTGCAGGACAAGATGAAAGGAGGAAAAGGTGAACATCATCGTTTGTTTGAAACAGGTACCTGATACGGAGACGCAGATCAAGATTGCCCCGGATGGGCAGTCCATTGTTCAGGACGATATCAAGTGGGTCATGAACCCGTATGATGAATTCGGGGTGGAGGAGGCCCTCCGGCTCAAAGAAAAATTCGGCGGGGAGGTCACTGTGGTGGGGCTGGGGCCGAAGCGGGTCACGGAATCCATTCGAACTGCCTTGGCCATGGGCGCCGACAAGGGTATTCTCATCAGTGACGACGCATTGGATGGCAGCGATTCCCTCGCAACAGCAAAGGCCCTGGCTGCGGTGGTCAAAGATCTCGAGTACGATGTCATTTTCACCGGGCAGCGGGGAATAGACGAAGATATGGGAGTTGTAGGCGCATCACTAGCGGAATTCCTGGGAATCCCCCAATTGTCGTTGATCCTGAAGGTGGAAATGGCGGAAGACGGTCAGTCGGTCAAGGTGCAACGGCCGGTAGAGGGGCAGACCCTGGTGCTGGAAGCGAATCTTCCCGTGCTGATTACAGCGCAAAAAGGCCTCAATGAGCCCAGGTATGCTTCACTTCCAGGTATCATGAAGGCAAAAAAGAAACCCCTGGAAGAAAAAACCCTTGCGGATATCGGCATTGATCCTTCAGTGGTCGGTCAAGGCGCCCGGAAACAGAAGATCATCGCGCTCTCTTCGCCTCCGGAGCGAGGGGCCGGGCAAATTATCGAGGGAGAAACTCCCCAGGAGAAGGCTGCCGCATTGGCGAAACTTCTCCATGAAGAGGCAAAAGTTATCTAGTGCCCAGTCGCAGGACAAATTAGGCACGAGCGAGTTTCCAATTCTTTAAGAAGGAGATGAATCAGATGGCACAGGGTGTATGGGTAATCGCAGAGGAAAGAGACGGAGAAATCCGAAAGATAACGTATGAGGTGGTAAGCGAAGGAAGGCGTCTGGGTGATGCCCTTGGACAGGAAGTGACGGCGGTCCTGCTGGGTTCCAATATAAAGGAGAAGGCTGCCGAACTGGGACAGTATGGGGCGGACAAGGTCCTGGTGGCCGATGATCCGAGACTGGATCCGTATACAACGGATGCGTATGTTGCCGTTATATCGCAACTTGTGAAGGCAAATGAGCCCGCGGTGCTTTTGATGGGTGCGTCGGTGCAGGGAAAAGACCTGTCGGGAAGATTGTCCGCGAGACTTGATGTGGGTATGGCCCAGGATTGCACGGCTTTTGAGATTAAGGATGGAAACCTCGTGGCCACGCGGCCCATTTATGCCGGCAAGGCCTATGCAACGGTAACGTTCGAGAACAGCTGGCCGCAGATGGCCACGGCAAGGCCCAACGTGATGCCGGTGAATGAGCCGGACAGCGCAAAATCGGCCGAGGTGATCGATGCGGATTTCACGCTTGATGACGCGGAATTGAAGACCAGGGTAGTGGATATCATCCGGGATGCCAGCGGAAAGATCGACCTGACCGAGGCCGAGAGAATCGTTTCCGGCGGCAGGGGTATGAAGGGACCGGAGAACTATGAGATTCTCGAAAAACTGGCTGACCTCCTCGGAGGAACCGTAGGTGCTTCACGTGCAGCGGTTGACGCGGGCTGGCGGCCTCAGACGGACCAGGTAGGGCAGACCGGGAAGGTGGTTTCCCCGAATCTCTATATTGCCTGCGGAATTTCCGGTGCCATTCAGCACCTTGCCGGCATGGGGACGTCAAAGGTGATCGTGGCCATCAACAAGGACCCGGACGCGCCGATTTTCCAGAAGGCTGACTATGGCGTGGTGGGGGACCTTTTTGACGTGGTTCCGGCACTCACAGAGGAAGTCAAGAAGTATCTGTAAGAAGAGAGAGAAAGTCCTCGAGGGTGAGGGCCTGAAGTTCATCGCGCAGACCGGGAGGACTCGGGGGAGACATCCCCCGGTCCTCCTTTTTTTCCGGAGTGTCGGTTTTTCCCAAAGATGCTTCATCACCCTGGTTCAGCCAGTCACTGATATCCGCCACCGGCCTCCTGATCTCATCAAGTTCTTCCCACATGGACTGGGCAATTTGCCTTGAATCCCCTGATGCAAGGTGCGGAGCGGTGAAAAATCGATCAAGGATGACGGCCACGGGAATCTCTTTTTCCTGCGCTAGAAGCATCTCCAGTTTGCGCAGAAAAGCGGCTTTGTAGAGCGAAATGTCAATGGTATGTTCCGGGGTATTTTCCGGGAGAAAGACCCCGTATTTGAGCCTGAGCGTCCTGATTTTCCTTACCGGTTCCGGAGCCCAGGCTTTCATCTCCGCCGTATATTCGTGAACATTGCCGTATTGTATCTTGACTGGATCGGGTGAGGTCTCAGGTTCCTGGGGGAGGGAAAGAGGAAAAACCTGAGCCATGGATCCCGGTTTCAAGGGATGGAAAGAACCATCAATCGTCATGAGTCCTATTTCGTGGTGACCGCATGTGGGGCATATTCTTGTGGTTATTTTCCCCACCAGAGGCTGTTCTTGTGATTTTTTCAATAGGATTTCTCCCCCCGTGCCGGTCCCAAAAGAAACCCCCGGGTAGGAGCCGGGGGATTAACCGGTTGTGCCGTTACTAAAAATAGTATCTCTTCTCCTAAAAATCAGGGAGAACCCCGCAAATGCAACGCACACACCAGTATCGCAGTACAATTAAGCAACTTTTGTGCCGTTCTGTGGATAAAGTGAAATGACGTGAGATGGCAACTAGTTAGTGCCCATCGATAAATAGACTGGTGCTGTTCCCTGTTTCCGTTGATACACTCCATGCGTATCAAGTTTGCCACAGGCAGGAGACCACGCATTATTTGATTGACAAAAAAAGATATTTTTCACATATATAAATGTTTAATGAGAAAGGCCTTGGCGGTGTAGCTCAGTTGGTCAGAGCATGCGGCTCATATCCGCAGAGTCACTGGTTCGAGTCCAGTCACCGCCACCAGGAACAACAATGACTAAAATACCTTTCAGGTGTTGACTTCTCTTGTACCAGCCTTATCTTCATGACAATCGGGCACTGGAGAAATGCTGCTGAGATGACTTTGAGAACGTTCAAAAAGAGCGATTTTGCGACATTGAGCGAGGCGCTGCATGTTGCGGAGGACAAGACCAGCGATTTTTTCAGGTTTTCGTACGATCTGTGGAAGCGAAACCAATACGATGTGAAGACGGTAAAATCGCTGCCTCCGGATGACCTCAACACCTATGCCCTTGCGGTCTTGAAAAGGGGGACAAGAAAGGGGCCCGCCAGCCTGAAGAGTAAAGACAGAAACTTCTATTTTATCTGTTTGCAGGATCATCAGATATTAGAGGCCGTGCAAAGAGATGAAGAACTCGCACTGCTGCCTTTCCTTACCTATATTTTTACGCACGAACTGGTACATATCGTACGTTTCGGGAGTTTTCTGCAGAGATATGAAGTCTCGGGTGCGAACAGAGAAAGAGAAGAGCAGATTGTCCATGAGATAACCTTTGATATCTTGAAAGACCTGTCCCTTCGTAAAATGGACTATGTTTTGGATGTCTACCGGGGCCACCGGATTTGTGAAGTGAATCTCTCGTGAATTTTGTGTACTGAGGAGGTTTAAAAAGATGCCGATTTACGAGTATCAATGTATGAAATGCGGACATGTAACAGAGGTATGGCAAAAATTTTCCGATCCGCCGTTGGGGGAATGTGACCTGTGCCACGGAAAAATGAAGAAGCTCATTTCCCAGAGTACGTTTCACCTGAAGGGAACGGGTTGGTATGTCACTGATTACGCTTCTAAATCAGGAGGGAACCAGGGTCACGAGAAGAAGCCGGAAAAAAAGACCGGTGAGTCTTCAGCCAAGAAAGGTGGCACCTCTAAGAAAGAAGTTGCAAAAAAAGCGGCATCAGAATAGCTGCTCAGCCAGAGAGGGCGGAAATATTTACCCGGCATGTGTAGATGGACCTGAAGGGAGATTATAGGAGGCTCGGGGCAAAGCCATTTGAATCATGAAAAGCTGGGATACAGGACGGGTACAGAATAAGCTTATCAGACAACTGGAGCGGCAGGAAAGGCGCCAGGCGTTTCAGAGGGACAGGTTCTTTAAGTTCAAACTGACGGAAATTCACAGTCGACTTTCCCAGGCGCTGCTGATGAAGAAGATCGTGGAAACGGACAACCCTTCTGCCATGTCTGATGCCCTTTTGAAAGGCCTGAAAAAGGCTCTTAACAGCACGGAATTTGACTTTAAGTATTTTATCGCGCCCATCCGGGACCTTGTGCCCCGCCCCAACCCCTATTCCCTTTACATGACCCAGTATATCATGGAGGTCCTCATTGATGATCCCAGCGTGATTGATGTCTATGGTACTGACAAAGATATTTACAGCGTGGTGAATGAGGTTATCAGCCACATTAATATCCAGTTCCAGAGGGCCGAAGAGGAGATTGAACACCAACTGGCCAGCAACAAATCCCTCAGCCCAGGGTCCCGGGAATATGATATTGCAATGGATCAGCTCATAAAAAAGGCATTCGGTGAACCGCAAAAAAACACCCCGTGATCGCCGTACTTTGAGATACACACTACACAATGTTGTCATCTGAGGACCATTTTGCCGCATAGACTGGACTCGACCAAATGCCAAACGCCAAAGTACAAACCCCAAATGAAATCCAAATGCTTCAATGACAAAAGCTAGCATGTCCACTTGTATGCTTCGGCTCGCCGCAATGGTGGGACTCACAACAATGTATGTCTCCCTCTATTTTATCACTTGATATTTTAGATTAATTTGGCATTTGGATTTTGGAATTTGAAATTTACAGAGAAGATCCCATGGAAGCGTTTCTGTCCCTTTTGAATACAAATATTTTCATAATGTGCTAATATTAGGGGGAATATATGCCTGAAAAAATAGCCTACCTGTTTCCGGGTCAGGGGTCCCAGTTCGTCGGGATGGGCCGGGATCTGCTCGAATCATTTCCGACTGCGAAAGAAATTTTTCAACAAACGGATGAGATCTGCGAAAGGCCCATTTCCCGTTTCTGCTTTGAAGGACCCATGGAGGAACTAACCCTGACCGAAACACTGCAGCCTGCTATCACGGCGGTAAACCTTGCTGCCCTGGCTGCTTTGCAGGCTTCCGGTGTGAAGCCGTTTGTCTCTGTAGGGCACAGCTTGGGAGAATATGCCGCCCTTGTTTCGGCTGGTGTTCTTCAGGCGGGGGATGCTCTCCGGCTGGTTCGGAAGAGAGGCGAGTTGATGCACCGGGAGTCCCTATCCCATCCGGGGACTATGGCGGCGGTTCTCGGTCTTCCAATAGAGACGGTAGAGCGGATTGTGGACGAGGCCAAAGGAGACGATATTCTTGCGGTAGCAAATCATAACACGGCGGAACAGATTGTTATTACCGGCCAGAAAGAACCGGTTTCACGTGCTGTTCAGGCGGTGAAGAAAGAGGGAGCGAAGGCCATTCCTCTAAAGGTGAGCGGCGCATGGCACTGTCGCCTCATGGAGGGAGCGGTCGCGGAATTCAGGGAATTCATGGAGCAGATTCCGTTTTCTCCTCCCGCCACCAGGATGTTTTTTAATGCCACCGGCGATGCCGAGGCAGATCCTGAAGCCATGAAGGATATTATGGCGAAACAACTGGTCAGTCCGGTCAAATGGTATGACATTGTTCAGCAGATGGTCTCGGAAGGCGTTCAGACTTTTGTTGAAGTGGGGCCCAAGAAGGTCTTGACCGGTCTGGTTCGGAAGATCGTCCCGAAGGATGGTGAGATACGCTTGTTTCAGGTGGATGATAGTGCCGGGTTAGAAAAATTTCTTGCCAGGGAGAGTAAGTTTTAGGGCTTTCAAACGGTGTTTTGAGGAGACGCGCTAAAGGGCCAGAGCAATCTTTTTGCGGGCACGACGGGAATCCACGTTCCCCTTTTTATTGATTTATTGCATATTTCTTGCCCTGATAAGTATCTCGTTCCTGCATCCTTTTCCTGATAAGATTGAGATTCTTTGTCTTTTCCCTTGCCCATGCGGGTGCGATAAGATGCGCCCGCCCCGGATCACCCGTAAGCCGGTGGATCACCATTTGAGGCGGCAGGAGTTCCAGGAAATCAACCACCAGGTCCACATATTCCTCTCTTTTCAGGCATGAAAGAGTCCCCCGCTCATACTGGTTTGCGAGGAGCGTTCCTTCGGTGACATACAGAAGATGGATCTTGATTCCCTGTATGGGGAGGAGCGCAACGTAGCGGGCTGTTTCAAGCATCATTTTCCGGTTTTCACCCGGCAGTCCGAGAATTATGTGGGCACAGATGTTTAGTCCCCATTCACGGGTGTCAAGCACAGCCCGCCGGAAGCATTCCACATCATGCCCCCGGTTTATTCTTTTCAGCGTTTTGTCGTGGGCGGACTGCAGCCCGTATTCAACCCACACAAGGGCGCGGTCACGGTATGAGCTCATAAGGCTCAAGATATCAGTGTTAATACAATCGGGTCGGGTAGCAACGGAGAGCCCCACAATATCACTGTATGCGAGAGCATCATCATACATTTCCCTCAGCTTTGGTAGTGGAGCATAGGTATTGGTGAAGGACTGGAAGTAGGCAATAAATTTTTTCGCTTTGTAACGCTTCCGCATATGGCTTCGGCCGCGCTCGATCTGCTCCCTGATGGAGTATCCTGTGTCTACGAAGGCACCTGTACCTGATCCCAATCGATCGCAAAATATGCAACCTTCCGTTGAAAGGGTTCCATCCCGATTCGGACAGCTCAATCCCGCATCCAGAGGAATTTTTTGGACACGTTCTCCAAAAAGTTCTCTCAGGTATGTATTGTAGTCACGGTAGCGCATCACAGGAAAAGGATAGAAGAGGAATGGATAAAATGTCAATTGCCTTGCATAGCCAATGAGAAATCTGCTAAGTTCTTTTCAACTAACTACGCAGGTATTTAGGTTGAAGACTGAAGGCTGAAGTATTTTCAAGGAATAAACCAAGGCTGGTTACCTTTCAGCCCCGCCTGTGACGGGACAGGAAAATTCTGCTTGTCTGTATGCAAACACATACAAGCAGGAGAGCATATCTCATGCTTCCCTAAAGATGATTTCGCATCATTTTCTCCTTCAGCCTTCTCTCTTCAGTCTATCCACCTGAGTAGTTATAATTGTTGTATTTATTCCAGCGGGAGGAAAGGAGAAACAAGGTCTATGGCAAAAATTGCAACATTGACGGTAGACGGTAAGAACTTTGAACTTCCCCTTGTCCAAGGGGCGGAGGGAGAACAGGCGATAGACATTTCCCAGTTGCGGAGCAGGACAGGGCTCATTACCCTTGACCCAGGTTTTGCGAATACCGGAAGCTGTGAAAGCGGAATTACATACATGGACGGAGAGAAAGGTATCCTCCGGTACAGGGGTATCCCGGTGGAGCAACTGGCCGGGAAATCCACGTTTGTCGAAACCTCCTACCTGCTTATCAATGGAGAACTGCCTACGAGAGAAGAGCTGACCAGGTTTTCCATCATGCTGAATGATCATTCCCTGGTGCACGAGGACATGCGGACGTTTTTCGAATATTTTCCGAGAGGGGCCCATCCCATGGGAATACTGTCGTCGATGGTGAATGCCCTTCGGGCGTTCTATCCGGAAATCCCTGAAAGGGGCGAGGATGAAGAGACGAACATGATGTTCACCCGTCTCCTTTCCAAGGTAAGGACAATGGCGGCAATGTCATACAAAATTTCAAGAGGACATAAAGTGGTCTATCCCCGACACGACCTGACCTATTGCGCTAATTTTTTAAATATGATGTTCGATTCACCTGTTCGGCCCTATATCATTGACAATGACTTGGTCAAAGCCCTGGAAGTTTTCTGGATACTCCATGCCGACCATGAACAGAACTGTTCAACAGCTGCTGTTCGACTCGTTGGAAGTGCCCGGGTGAATCTCTACGCAGCTATTGCAGCCGGAATAAGTGCACTCTGGGGGCCGCTCCACGGCGGGGCCAACCAGGCTGTGGTGGAAATGTTGCAGCAGATCCATGACAGCGGTGGTGACCCTGCCCCTTTTCTGGCAAGGGCGAGGGACCGGGAAGACCCTTTCCGGCTCATGGGCTTTGGTCACCGGGTATACAAGACCTATGATCCACGGGTCAAGATAATGAAAAAGGTGTGCGGGAAGGTTCTGAAAAAAATGAAACGGCATGATCCGTTGATGGATGTGGCCATGCGGCTTGAAGAGGCCGCAGTAAAGGATCCCTATTTCAAGGATCACAACTTGTATCCAAACGTGGATTTCTATAGCGGCATTCTCCTGCGGGCGATCGGCATACCGGTGAACATGTTTACGGTCATGTTTGCTATCGGGCGCTTGCCCGGCTGGATCAGTCAGTGGAAAGAAGCCATGGATGATCCCCACTGGAAGCTCCATCGACCGCGACAGGTGTACATTGGATCGAAGGTGCGGGATTATGTGCCCATGGAGAAACGAAAAAGACCCAAGAATTAGAAAAACGAGGGTGAAACGGACCTGAATGTTTTTGAGGATATGGAGGCCCCCGCTCTCAGGAAGTACCTGGCGTTCCTGCTGTGGCATTACCGGGTGATGGATGCCTTCTGGTTTATCCATGTGGCCGAGGAGTTTGGTCAATCAACCGCGGAATCACTGAACGAGAAGGTATGGGGGCGTGTTGCCGGGATGGCCGCAAAAGACCTTTTAGGCCGGTTTGATATACGCGAAAAGGGCCTCAAGGGGTTTGTAAAAGCATTGCGGTTATTCCCCTGGTGCATTCTGGTGGGCTATGAAATAGAGGAGACACCGGAAGAGGTGATTATAACGGTTCCATCGTGTCCCGCCCAGGTAGCACGATTGGAAAGAGGCCTCGGGGAATATGTGTGCAAAGACATGCACCGCGCCGAATTTTCAAGCTTTGCGAATGTTGTTGATAAGAGAATTGAGGTGGAATGCGAGTTTGCACCTCCGGATCCCCATCCCGTTGATCTGTTCTGTAAATGGCGATTTTATATGAGTTCGGAGCGGAATAGATGAATTGAGCGATTGGTCATTGGCCGTGAGATTTAGTGACAGCGATTGATGGATGGGCCACGGGTGAGCTGAGGAGAAGACGCTATGGCAAAGGATCTAAAAAGGGAACTGGCACAGCTGAAAAGAGAGTATATTGCTTTCGAGCGGACCGTGCAGGAAGAAAAAGAGGCATTGGGGAAGATTATAAACACTCTTTGCTTTTTCGCGGGAAAAGAGGATGCCCTGGTAGCGGACATTGACGCCATTAAATCCCTGGTCAACTCTGCCGAGCCGCTACAACTGGAACAGGCGGAAGAAATCACCTCCTCACTGAAAGATAAAATCCTGGGCGCTGAAAGCGGTTCCGTAAAGGAAGCCGGGGAAGAGGATCTCCTGGCCAAAGCCAGGGAAGAAGCGCTTGAAGCCTGCAAGGCAATCCAGAGGATTATGGTTGTTCTCCTGGAGGGGTTTTATCCCCTTACACCGGAATTGGAGGAGGAGGCGGCAACCATTCATGTGGAATGTAAGAACGTCGAGGAACTCCGTTTCAAGAATGAGGCGACTGCGCTGCTGGATTTCCTGGATGGAGTAAAAGAAAAAATCTCAGGTGATTTTGAGTATATTAATGACGCCTTCCTGGTGCTCCTTGAGAAGGTAAAAGATCTGGAAAGAACCCTCACGGATCAGTTTGGCAGCAAAGAGTATGATAAAAAGGTCGAGTATTTCGAGATGAGGATCAACGGGGAAGTGAGTTCTATTGCCAACTCCTTTGATATTCATACCACCATCGAGGGAATCAAGAAGGTGGTTCTCCAGAAAATTCAGAACATCAAGGTCGTGGTTTCAGAGAAAAAGAGAGAAGACCTGAAGCGGGCACAATTAACCCGTGAGAATATGAAGATGCTGAGAGAGCGGATTACTGAGGCCGACAAGCATGCCAGGGAGATGTCCAGGTGGGCCGAGGAATTGAAAATGGTGGCTATGAAAGACGCGCTCACCGGCCTTTACAATAGAAAGGCGTTTGATATCAAGATAAAGAGTTCCCTGGAAAAAACACGGAAAGCAGGGGAACCGCACACGCTTATCCTGCTGGACGTGGACAGGTTCAAGGAAATAAATGACACTTTTGGCCATGTGGCAGGGGACAAGATTCTCCAAAAAGTAGGGCAATCCCTGAGAGAAACCTTCCGCGAAAATGACTTTCTGGTGAGGTACGGTGGTGATGAATTCGTGGTGCTCGTTGAGGGACTGACCGAAGACATGGCACGGCAGCGTGTTATGAGTTTCCGAAAACATCTGGCGAAGAAACGTTTTGTTTCCCACAAAAAAGGAGAGATCACCATTTCCGTGAGCGCGGGGATTGCCGTATCACAACCGCAGGATACTCCTGAAAGCCTCCTCGACCGTGCAGATCAGGCAATGTACGCGGAGAAACAGGCCCACGCCAGGAAGAAATAAGAACATCACCCGAGAAGGGTGAAGGGGGGTTCAGCATGCTTTGGTTCAAGGAAGGCTGTAGCATTCCTCCCAGAGCTTCTTGTAGGAGGCGGCCTCAGCCTCCCACCGTTTCAGGTCCCAACCCAGCTCTTGCCGGCAGATATCACGAATCCGATCGAGGTACCCGGTACCTCCCTTTTCCAGCAGTATCCCGATGCGGGTACGTCTTAAAAGAAGATCGTCCAGGTGCATGATCCCTTCTTCCCTGGCCCCCCAGCGCACCTCCGCCCACAGGGTGTTTGTACCTGGAATCCGCTCCAGGTCCTCATTCATCTCAGTCTGCATGATGTGCATAACATGGCTTCCGTACCGGCCTTCCAGCCGGCGTCTCAGAAAGTGATTGAGGCTGATGGGAGGCAGCTCATCACCCTTCCGTTTGTTGAAAGGGGGATCAGGGGTGCCCCTTTCCTCTACGGAAGGAATGAGGGGCGCTGCAACACGCAGGACATCCTGGGCGATCAGGCGGAATGTTGTCAGCTTGCCACCGCTCACCGAGATCATTCCGTCCTGTTCCCAGATACTGTGGTCCCGTTTTTCACTGGAAGGTCTTTTTTTGCTCCCGCCGATTACCGGCCGAACTCCTGCAAAGGTGGAGAGAATATCGCTCCTTTCCAGTTCCACTGACGGGAATTGATAACGCACAATATCCAGGAGGTATTCAATTTCCGGAAAAGAGATTCGAGGCTCACTGTTCAGCGGTTCTCCATGGTCGAGATCCGTGGTGCCCACGATGGTTGCGCCCTCCCAGGGAAAGACAAATACGGGTCTTTTGTCTGCGGGGTGCCTGAGAGTGACTGCCTGGGAAACGGGGAGCTTCCAGAAGGGAAATACAAGGTGACTTCCCCGTAACGGGCGGATGTGAGGACCGTTGTACTTCGAGGAATGGAGCTGATCCGCCCAGACACCCGTTGCATTGACCACGACTCGCGCGAAAAGATCAGTTTCATTCCCGGCAATTTCGTCCTTTACACACACGCCGATCACACGGTTTTTTTCAAAGAGCAACTCCTGGACCCTTACATAGTTGAGTGCGAAGGCCTCTTCCTCACACGCCTCCCGGATAGTGCGCAAGACGAGCCGGGCATCATCAACCACCGCGTCAAGGTAGCTGGTTCCGCCCTTGAGCCGCCGCTGGTCTATGTTGGGGGCTAAAAGCAGATATTCCGGGGCAGGATAATAGTGATGGTTTGATGAACCCGAGAAGAGATCGTAGGCCCAGAGCAGCCCGCCAAAAAGGTGTGGCCCCGGGAACCGACCCTTATAGTGGCTGAAGAGGAAACCCAAGGGATCAATGAGTCCGGGTGCCTGGGACAGGAGCTGATCCCGTTCCCTCACTGCAGCCCTGACGAGTTTTACATCTCCTGAAAGAAGGTACC
>QMLQ01000075.1 GCA_003646815.1 Deltaproteobacteria bacterium
ATTGCCTCAATGTGGTAAACGAGGAGGGACCCCAGCCCGATAACGGTGGTAAGGACGGCAAGGGATGTGGGGCATTGGTGTTCGGAAAAGCAGTGGTATGCAGCCTCGGAGGTGGAAGCGATCTTTTGGGCCGCAAGCCGGTACGCAGTTATGGTGTACATACAGTAGGCGGTTCCCACCGCAAGGAGGAATACCGGGACGATCATAGTCAGCATGGAAAGGGGCGTGAGAGTGAGGGCCATGAGCCCGAATGTCCAGACGAGGCCCATGAGAACAGAACCAAGAGGAATGAATACCCTCCAGATGCTTCCAAGAAAGAGAAACAGGACAAGCCCGATAATGATGAACGTGAGAGGAGGAAGTCTGAAGAAGTCATTCTTTGTGTAACGGGAAAGGGCGTCTGCCACAACAGGCATCCCGATCTGGTAAAGGGAAAGCCCCTTGGGGCGCTCCCGGATGATCCGCTCAATGGAAGTAATGATATCCCTTTTTTCCTTCAGATCTTGAAGGACCAGGGAGATAACAGTCGCCTTGTGATCTTTGGAAAGGAGGTTTTTTTGGAAAAGGGTCACCGGGCTTATTAATTGCTCAAAACGCTCAAGGGGAATAGAGCCGCTCACATCCATTGCCTTCCTGATCCCGGGGAGGCTGATGACCCGCTTAATTCCCTTTATTTTTGAGAACCTGCCCGAAAGGTCCGCCAGTTGTTTGAATGTTGCCGGTTGGAAGATATTCCTTGCCTTGACAACTACCAGGATAAGTTCCTCGGAGCCGAATGTCTTTTTGAACTCCTGGTAGAGTCGGGTTTGGGGAAGATCCTCAATGACGAGATCATAGATCCCTGTCTGGAAGCGGAGATCTGGGAGTTGGAAGGCGAATAAAGAGGTGACCAGAAGAAACAGGAGGATAATCCGGCGCGGGTGATCAACAATATACCGGAGCCAGCAGGCCGCCTGGAGTATCCTGGGAAGATGAGGCATAAGCAGCCTCTTCAAGTGCGTTCTAAAGAAAGGAACCCTTTTGTCACCCAAAAAGCAGGAGACAAAAGGGTTCCGGTGGTTGGCTTTACAGCACTTTTACCTTGTAAATCTCGTTTGAGTTGGGATCGATCACATGAACCGCACACGCGATGCATGGGTCAAAGGAATGCACTGTCCTCAGGATTTCCAGAGGCCGTTTTGGATCCGCTACCGGCGTTCCAATCAAGGACTCTTCCACCGGCCCCAGCTTTCCGTTCTTGCACCGGGGACCCAAGTTCCAGGTGGAAGGAACGATCTGCTGGTAGTTCTTGATTTTTTTGTTTTCAATCTCAATCCAGTGGCCAAGCGAACCCCTGGCAACGTCATTGAGCCCGCACCCCATTCCACTGTTGGGCATGGTCCATTTTTGATAGGTCTTGGTGTTGCCTTTTTTCAGGTTACCGACAAGCTCCATGACCCATCCTTCCATGGCATCCCCAATTACCACTGTTTCGAGGCATCGGGCGGCTGTTCTTCCGAGGGTGGAGAAGAGCGCCGTTACCGGGATACTCAGTTTGTTCAAGGCAGTATCAACAATATCCTTGACCTCTTTTTTCCCGCGGGCATAGGCCACGAGCACCCGGGCAAGGGGCCCTACCTCGCACGCTTCCTTTTCGTACCGCGGCGCCTTGATCCAGCTGTATTTGTCATCGGTATCATAATCCCCATGCTGAGGATCCGTTTCTCCCTTGTAGGGATGGTGTTCGGTGGATCCATTATACCAGGAATGGGCTACGTGTTCCGTCACCTTATCCTGGTCCGCCATCTGAACGCCTTTGAGGTCACGGTTGAAAATAACGCCACTGGGCATAAAGAGGCTCTCAGGTTCATTCGCCGACTGGGGAAGATCGCCCCAAGCAAGGAAGTTTGTGGTACCTCCCAAACTTCCCCACTCCTTGTAGAAAGAGCCTACGGCAAGGAGATCAGGAAGGTACACGTTCTTGACAAATTCCTGGGTCTCTTTCCACAGGTACAGGAATTCAGCAATGCGGTCGGGAGTCAGGTCTTTTACGCTGGTAATTCCGCCCACCACGAAACTCTGCAAGTGCGGGTTCTTGGCGCCGAAGATGGCATGCATCCTTGCCGCCTTTGCCTGCAAGCGAAGTGCTTCAATATAATGGGCCGTTGCCATCAGGTTTGCCTCAGGGGGCAGTTTGTAGGCACTGTGTCCCCAGTAAGCATTTGTGAAAGGGCCGAGCTGGCCGCTTTCTACGAAGGTTTTGATTCTCTGCTGGACATCTTTGAAATAAACCGCCCCACCTCTCTTATCATTACTCACGTTGTCAGCCAAAGCCGCTGTTTTCTTTGGATCAGCCTTCAGAGCACTGACCACATCAACCCAGTCCAGGGCGTGAAGGTGGTAAAAGTGGATAATATGGTCATGCTGGAATTGAGCACCGTGGAGAAGATTTCGAACGATCCTTGCATTGTCAGGGATCTGTATACCTACTGCGTTTTCGACTGCCCTCACCGAGGACAGGTAATGCGTCATGGTTCAGACGCCTCAGGTGCGTTGAGTAAAGAGCGGGGCGTCTTGCGGGTCCCTCCCCCTCAGAATAACCTCGATACCGCGAAACATCTGCCCGGAACTCCAGGCGTTTATGACTTTTCCTCCTGCTACCTCCACTTCAATGCGGAGGTGACCCTCAATCCTGGTAATAGGATCTATGGTGATTTTTTTGCTCATATTGTCTCCTCTCTTTCTGCATGCGTACGTAACGGTTCAGGTCCAATGTGGCCAACTTATTCTGCCGCCTGGAAAAACGGTGTCATCTTGTCCCAGAAATCGGGCTCACTGCAGCCGATGCAGGGATGGCCCGCCTCAATGGGAAAACTGGTACCGTCGTTGAATTTGGCAACTGGGCAGTTGTTGTACGTATCAGGTCCCTTGCATCCCATCTGGTAAAGGCAATATCCCATCTGGGCCTCTTTTGATCCGAATTCGGTAACGAATTCGTCATTTTCATAATGGGACCTTCTCGGACATTGGTCATGAATCGTTTTGCCGTAGGCGAAAAGCGGCCTTCCCAGTTCATCCAGGGCAGGGAGTTTACCTAAGAGCAGGTAGTTCACCACTGTTCCCACAAAATTGATGGGATTTGGCGGGCATCCGGGGATGTTGACGGTCTTGATCCCAAGGGCATCTCCTACGCCTTTATACCCTCCTGGATTCGGCGCGGCGGCCTGGATTCCTCCATAGGAAGAGCATGTGCCCATACAAATGACTGCTCCTGCCTTTCTGCAAACCTCGTTTGCCAACTCAAGGAAGGTATGGCCCGCGATTTTACCGTATGCGCCATCGTATTTTGTGGCTATTGCCCCTTCCACCACGCAGATAAACTTTCCATTGTACTTTTTCACCGCGGCCTTCAGAGTGTCCTCGGCCTGCTGACCCGCTCCTGCCATGATGGTTTCATGATATTCAGCGGATATGACTTCCAGCAACAGTTCATCTACCCAGGGATACATAGTCCGGAGGAGCGCTTCAGAACACCCCGTGCATTCGGCAAACTGGAGCCAAATAAGGGGCGGCCTCTGCCGGGGAGCGGCATATACCTCCGCAACCTTGGGAATGAATGACGCTGACAATCCCATGGTAGCGGTGAGCATGCCGCAATACTTCATGAAATCCCTTCGTGAGACCCCCTTTTCCGATAACCGTTCATAAAAATCCTTCGTTTCCTTCATCCGGCACCTCCTTTCGCTGTTTGAAGTTCCACTCTGCTCCCACCTGAGAGAATCAAAACTGTTCATACTTATGAACATTTTCCCTTTTTGTCAAGATGTTTCCAATGTATTCAACGAAAGAAATACGTGAACATGCTGTATTCAGCTCGAAATGGACCGACCCAAGGCCTTCCTTTCAAAACCTTGTCCGGGCGCGCTGGAATTCGGGCTATAAATCGGGAAGACGCTCAAAGGCCTCATCAAATTTCTTCGCCACAATGAATTCAAAATCCTTACCCAGGAAGCCCCGGTTGTGCTGGAGATACCACTTGGTGCTGTTCCAGAAGTCGGTCAATTCCTGTTTGTCCTGAATGATATTGATGGTGTTTTCAAATTCCTTCAACTTGTCACGCTTGAGAATATCTTTTCTCAATTCATACATATCTTTCAGTCGGTGTTTCTGCTCTTCCGTGAATTCAAGGGCAAGGCTTCTCGATTCAAGGTCTTTTACCAGGTTGTGGAGTTCGTCAAAGGTATCAATAAGGGTCATTTGTCTTTTTGTTTGATCGAGGATGAGTTCAGCAATTTGTTTCAATCTTTCCTCATATATCCGTTCAAGGTGCAACTCATAGTCTTCAGTATAAAAGGGATATTTTCGCAGAGACCGCAGGCTGGAATGAAAATAGCTCTTGAGTTGCTCCACATCATTGATGCTGTTGAGATGGGCAACTTTCTGCTCAAAGTGAACGGGGTCTCTGAAACTGAAGGATAGCACTCTGTGGTTGGTTTCACGCGTTACCAGGATCCCGGTCTTGGCCTTGAAAAACTGGGTTGCGTGGTACTTGCTTCCCCATATTTTTTCAATTGGCTGGCGGCTGAGAAAATCATTTACCGCCTCGTAACGGTTGTGAATATCTTTATCCATGGGGAGGAAATTGAGGACGACAGGGTCTTTATAAGCGCCCAATTTTTTTGTTGCAAGAAGTCCGATAAGGAGGAGTTTTATCTGGTTTTCATAGTTGAGGTACCCGCTGATTTTTTCGTAGCCGTAGACACGTACCCTGTCCTTAATAAGGAGGTCAAGAATGAAATGCCGTACTGACTCCCCGAGGTTTTGGAGGGTGTTGTAAAGGCGCAGGGCCTCAAAAAGTTCTCTTTCATAGGTGGCATAGCCGACACCGGAGAAATGACGCTTGGTATAGATGTACTTGAGGGGTACCTTGAGGATGCATTGAAAAATATCATAAAAACCAATGTGATGGATGCCCCGGAGCCTGAAGAGACGTTCCAGGGCAAGGATCATTTTTCCCGAATTTACGCACTGTTTCTCAGCACGCTGTTTCCACGCATGGGACGGGATATATTGGGATGGAAGGATTTGGGAGGGAAGCCCTTTCACCTGGTAATCTTCAAGGCCGTGGTAGAGATCGCCTTTCCGAGCATAAATACCGTCCATTTCCTGCGAAAAGGTTGTTTCTCCGTCTATTATTTTCAGGCACATGTCCCTGATTTCGAAAAGCCGTCCTGCCAGGTCTTCGAGCATCAGGTCTTCCCGCAGGGCGGAGAGCATGGCAAACGAAAAAACGAAAAATGCATCGCACAAGTCCCTATCCTTTGGGGAAATGATGTCCTTGAGGGCATCCAGGGCTATCTCTCCACGGACAATGTGGTGAAGGAGACTGTGATATTTGACGAGAAAGATGAGAAATCTTTCGGAATCCTTATCCAGGCCATACTTCGGGGCAAGAGCCTCCTCTCGGAGAAAAAAAGCGCCCGCGTCGGAGAAGTCAGCGGGGTCATACCTGCCTTGATATTTTTGCCTGAATGACTGGATACGGCCAATATCCTGGAAAAGGAAAGATCTGATAAGGGCGTCAAACAGACTGGGAGACTGACGGAGCCGTTCGACAATTTGCTCGAGCTGGCTGAGTTGGGATTGACTGACTCCTATAATCCCTGTAGCCATGGGGCCGAATTCACGCTGGGCAAGTCTGTGCAGAAAGCCAAAATCCTGAAATTCCTTCCTGTCGCGAACCACCAGAGCCTGCATTTTTCTCGCCGTGGTGAGCATATAGTCGACAATGGAAGACTTGAGATAGAGGCGGCCGGATACGTTGAGATCACGAAGGGCGGTAAATTCAGGGAGCAGGAAGTCCGTAAGAGCGGGAGCATGGGCGTAAAAGCGGCTGATATCTGTGAAGAACGTTTCCGGTTCGAAGAGGGCTCTCCGGAATTTATTCAACAATTTCTCCCGGATTTTTTCCACGTTTTGGTACCATTCTTTCTGCCTTGCAGGAAGTTTCAGGCCAGCCCCGAGCTGGGCCAGGAGTCTCTGGTGGCTTTGGGAGAAACTTTCGAGATGAAAGAAGAGGGATTCCAGCCTTGTCAATACATCGCTGGATATTTCTGAGGTGGTTTTTCCCTGGAGTTCTCCGAACAACGAATTGAGCGCGCTGATGTCTCTTGGCAGGTCCACATAACCCACATCAAGGGCCGCTGTTTGAGCATTGATCCGCAACTGGAATCCTGTTCCCACAATGAATGTTGAACCGTAGTGATAGAGTTGATTGCTCAACTGTTCCAGGGTGGAAAGGTTCAGCGAGCGGATATTGATTCTCCTGGCTTCTGCTTCCAGGTCCTTTACCCGGGCTTCCAGGTAATCGGATGGAATTTCCGCCAGGAGTGGGTTGAAGTTGATCACTTCAGCGCGTACAACATTTACGGTAATCCAGAGGAGAATAAAAACGATCCGGGGGCCCATTTTTTCAAAAAGATGTGACGTGCCGTGAAATTCCATGTCAAGGAATTTCCGGCAGAAGGCAGGAAACTGGAGCGGGTCTGCGTTGAGAAATGTGCTGACAAAGTAGTCAGCGGTTTCTACTATGGTGATCACATCTTCTATCCGTCTCAGCTTGTCTTGATCGTAATCCGCAAGGGCCTCTTTTTCCATTGTCCCTTTTTTGGAAAGCTCGGCCCAGGAATGAAGAAATTCAAAGTTGTTTGTCATCATGAGGAGTCTCTGGATCAGCAGGTCACGCATGCCCCCTGCGGAACTGGCTTTTTCGTCCATCAGGTCGTCCCAGTCGAGATCCTTATTCGTCACTAATTTGAAAGTTGTTTCATAAATATCAAAAAGCTGGATCAGTCTTTTCGTGGTAATGGGCCCCCCCTTTGCCGCTACGGTTTCCGCAACGGTCATGAGGCGGCAGTAACGGAGAAGGTTCAATGCCTGTTGGCGGTCATACTGGCGGGCAAGACCGGCCAGGGGTTTCAGACTCCGTTCATTCAATTTGCCCGAAATGATTCGCCCCATGGTGCTGTGGCCGATGACGATAAGGATGATTTCCCTGATTTCCTGCTCAGAGAAACCGAAAAAGGGAAATATGGCTAGATTATCCAGCACTCTGGTGCGCAGCCCCTCTGTTTGGTCGGGATTCAGGTAGCCTTCCACTTTCTGGAGACGGGAAATTCTGCTCACGAGTTTCATGATGTGGTTGAGTGCGATGAACCGCCTTCTCTTGTTCTCAAGGGGTTGGGTGAGACGGTCGTGGAGAATCTGAGGGAATGTTTCGCCGTAACCGGTTTTGAGTTCGTTTACTATCTTGAGAGTGCTGATGACATAGTCGAACGTGTCGCGATATTCTGCCAGAAAGGGGAGTTGGCAACCGGCAAGGCTTGAGTTGAGCACTTCGTTCCGGATTTCATCCACAGAGGTGGCGTAGACTTTTTTCTGTCCCAGATAGATAAGCATGTAGTGGGGAGTATAATCAACACAGGTAAAACGTCTCCGCCATTCTTCTATGACTGCCTGGGGAGTCAGGGGTTTCAAAAAGACCTTGTCAAAGAACCGGGAAAGAAGCTCCGACCAGGTTTTTTCCTGATCCCGGAGAAGGGGAGATTCGTCAAGATTCTTGTCCAAGTAAGGGAGACGCTGAATTTCTTCAAGGGTCATGGCCTGGATGTCCCGTCCCCCAAGGAGCTTGCTGATGACTTCCGGCTGGACCGAGGCCCCGCTGAGATATTTTTGAAAATCAAAAAGGTTCGCCTGGAGGGATTTCCCTATGACTCGATATCGTTTTTTTGTCTTGAACAGGTGGGTGAAAAGGGCGAAATTTTTTCTCTCCAGCTCGTTTTTGAATATGATGGTGGACGTCCGGTTGGTTTTTGGGCTGTATCTGGTGGCAAGGACAAGCAGCTCACCTTCCGGGGCCAGGAGGTTATAGACTTTCCAGAGCATGTGGGTGGCATATTTTCGAAGCCGGGTCCTGCTTGGTACCTTCTCGGGAAAAGAGGCCCCCATTTCGTCGAGAATGAAGGCATAGAAGTCCCTGGTCAGAATGACAAGGTCAAGTGGATGCTGAAGGGAGGCGAGGCTTTCCAAAGTGTCAAAAATAAAAAAGCGGTGTTCCTTAAACCGGAGGGAAAGCTCACGCACAATGAAATCATCCTGCTGCGCCAACAGCCCTATGTCGTAATGCTCCTTCAAATATTTTTTTTTGTGGAAGGTAATAACTTTCTCTATTTCATTGAGCTTCGACTGGATGTGGGAGAGGGAACTGGTTACCAGGTGATGCGGGACGAGGTAATACGGTTTCCCTTTGGATGAGAAACGGATCAGGATGCCCGTTTTGCGATAAAGCTCATTGAGGTTCTTGTAATGAGTCCTGATTTCATCCGGGTTTTCAAAGGATAAAGACTGAATAAATGCAATCTCTCTGGTGTTCAACCGATCTAAGCTTTCGAAAATGCCGAAGCCGTAGGCATTACCTCCATAGGTGCTCGGGAGCTGAGAAGGGTGCTTTAAAGCAGGAAAGGTCCCCAGGGGGATATCGGCAGGATTAATCCCGAATTCATCATATTCTTCGGGCCTGATCATCCGGAAGGAATCCCTGCTCGAAAGAATATCAGTGTTGGAAGGTTCAGCGGGGTTCATGTCCTGCGTGCCTGCGAGGCCCCGTTTTGAGGGCCGGGGGCTTTCCAAAGAGGGTAACAGGGTGATTCTTTAAGAACGTAAAGGGTCGTATGAAACATGGGAGGAAACCGAAATGGGACGGGGTTTTTCCATCCCCCGTCCCGAAGTGCTGATGGTAACAAATCAGTCAAGTTTTTTGAAAGCCTCTTTTCGTCCGGTATACTTGACTCTCATCTGCGGTTTCATGAGTTTCCCGGTGGGATTTCTCATGACCGCATCAAAAATGACCTTGCGGGGAACTTTATAGGTGGCCAGTTTCGATTTAGCGAATTCTATTACTTCTTCCTCAGTCATGGTTTCCCCTTCCTTGAGCTGGACAATGGCCATGACAATCTCCACTAAACGATCGTCCGGATAGCCAATGCAGGCGACATCGTCAATCTTGGGATGATCCATGAGTGCATCTTCTATTTCCACCGGAAAAATATTTTCACCTCCGCTGGTGATCATGTCCTTTTTTCGGTCCACGATATAAAAGAATCCCTCTTCATCCACCTTTACCAGGTCACCGGTGTAGAGCCATCCGTCCTTCAGGGTCTCTTTTGTCATCTCCGGGTTCTGATAATATTCCCGCATCATCCTTGGGGTGCTGAAAATGAGTTCACCCACTTCACCTGGGGGGACTTCTTTTCCTTGGAAGTCAACCACTTTCCCTTCCACCCCGAATGTGGGTTTCCCGATGGACCCGGGTTTTCGCAGGACGTCTTCGGGATAGAGATTAAAGGAGCCTCCTCCTCCGCCCTCGGTAATTCCGTAGATATTGGATACGCCTGCGGGAAAAGTTTCCACAAGACCCTTCATGACATCGAACGGAACCGGCTGCGCCCCGATTTCCAGGTATTTCCAGCGCGAAAGATCATAGTCAGCGAGGTTGATTTCACCGTTCTTGATGGCATTGAGGAGCGCGACGGCAATGGGGACGACCAAAAGGACATCGGTTCCCTTTTCCTCTGCAATTGCTTCAATAATCCACTTGGGATCCTTGAATTCTCTCAATATGGTGCCCGTTGCCCCGGTTGCATAGAAAGGTCCCCAGAGGAACATGGTCCCGCTGTGATAGAGCGGGAGAAAAAAGACGTAATTGTCATTTTTTTGGACAAAATAGCTCATACCGATGCCGATGGCCGTATTATTCAAAGAGTAATGGGTGTGGAGCACCGGTTTGGGTTTTCCGGTGGTGCCCGAGGTGAACATCATGGCAATGGCGTGCTGATCGTCAACGTCCACTAGGGCCTCGGAAATGTCATCATATGCAGCAATAGTTTTGTAGTCGGTCATGTTATCAGGAACCGTATCACCCACACAGATATACGTATCAACCGTGGAGAGGTCTTTTTGAACCGGCTGGACCACCGGGAGGAATTCAGACCCCAGAATAAATACCTTGGGGTTACAGACTTCTGCCGCATAGAGGATGTCAGGCCCCACAAACCTGAAGTTCAGGGGAACGACTACGGCACCGATTTTGATGATGCCGTAATAAGTGATGAGCCATTCAAGGCTGTTATTCTGGAGGTGCATCACGTAGTCACCATCTTTGACACCCACTTCCTTGCTGAGGTAGTTGGCAACCCGGTTGATTGCATCATTGAATTCTTTCCAGGTGAGCGTCCTCCTTTGATTCAAGGACGGTGTCCTCTCAATGAGGCAGATCTTGTCAGGGAGATGACGGGCATGGATCTTTGCATAGTTCGCATAGTTCATTTAAATTTTTCCTCCTTCTTTGATGTCGTAGCCGTTTCGGCGCATAAATGAGCAAACCCCGTTCCTCTTTTTGGCATAGATCCGAGAAACAGGGGCTCGAGATATGGGTATGGTGAAGGCCTTACGTCATATCACATAAAGCCGAAAGCCCTGGGCAGCCACAGGACCATATTTGGCATATAGGTCATGATTCCGAGCACGATGAGTTGAATAATCAAGAACGGCATGACCGCCTTGGAAACATAAATGAGATCCCGGTTTGCCATGGCGCCCGTAATGTATAAGCTTACCCCCATGGGAGGCGTGCAATACCCGATAGCCAGGTTCACAGTGAAGAGCAGACCAAAGTGCATGGGATTGATATTAAACGCATAAACCATGGGAAGGAATACGGGTCCAAGGACGAGGGTGGCGGAAATAATATCCATGAACATGCCCACGATCAGGAGGAGGATGTTGCAAATCAGGAGAAAAACAATGGGTGAATGGATGCCGGCCATGACCGTTTCCGTCAGTCTTTCCGGGATGCCTGTAAGGGTCAGGTACCGGCCGAAACAGGTGGCACCGGCTACAATAATCAGGAGTGTGGCGGATGTCACGGCGGAATTGACGGTGACTTGTTTAACATGGGACAATTTCATGGATTTGTGGATAAAGATCTCCACAATAAAGGCGTAGACACAGGCGACCACCGCCGCTTCGTTGGCCGTGAAGGCCCCGGAAAAGATCCCCCCGAAAATGATAACAGGGAGCATGAGAGACCAGAATCCTTCCTTAAAAACAGCCCAAAGCTCACCGGCAGTAGGAACCGGCATGCGGACAAGATTCGGTTTTCTTCGACAGTAGAAAAAGGTGTAGATACAGGTTCCCACAATGATGAAGATGCCGGGGACAAAGCCGGTGAGGAACAGCCCCTGGAGCGAAACATTGCTGATCATGGAATAAAGGATCATACTGATACTTGGCGGAATAATGACCCCGAGATTCGGCGATGTGGTCATGATGCCCAGGGTGAACCCTTCAGGGTACCCGTTATCCAGCAGGGCCGGAATCATGAATCCGCCGAGGGCCACCACGGTTGCGACGGTGGAACCTGAAATGGCACCAAAGAGACCGCACCCAATGACACCGGCCATCCCGAGCCCGCCGGGCAGCCAGCTCACGAAGGTGTTGGCGACTTTAATAAGTTTGTCCACGATAGTTCCCGCGGTCATAATGTTGCCGCAGAGGATGAAATAAAGGACTACGACAAGGGCAAACTTGTCCATACTGCGGAAAAGGGTCTGGGCAAGGAGGAGGAGAGGGAGGTCGGTAAAAAAAGCAAAGCCAAGAACCGCAGTGAAAAAGAGACACATGAATACCGGCACAGTGGCGGCCATGCATCCAAGGAGAATTGACAGCATGATCAGGCTACTTGGTTCCATATGGTGGGTTATCTCCGCATGGGTTATGGTTATTATTAAATCCAGTATTTAACGGTTTAATCGGTCTCCTCACTTTTTGATCGCAACTTCTGGATATCCAGGTAAGTAACCTGGATGACCCTGATAAACATCATGATTCCCATGGTGGGCATGAGCGCGTACAGGTAGACAAGGGGAATCTTCATAATGATGGTGTGCTGGTGGGTTGTCACCTGGAGGGCTGCCATTTTCCAGCCGTAATAGATCATCATGACCGCGAAGATAGCCGTCACAAAATTGCTGAAAAATTCAAGCGGAGCCTTAACGCGGGGGACCAGTTGCACCAGGGCATCGATCTTGATCATGGAACGGGCCTTGATAGCAGCACTGCACCCAATGAAAGTGGTGAGAATAATCACTTCCCTGACCAGCTCTTCAGCCCAGGCAAATGGGCTGTGAAACAGGTAGCGCAAAAAGACATTGAAGAAAAGCGCCAGAAGGGCAACCATTGTAGCGATGAAGAGGGACCAGTCTTCAACAAAACTCAGTATGGTGTCAAGGACACCCAGTATCTTTGTTATCATAAGGACTCTCACAAAAAGGCGGGGGAAGTTTTTCACTTCTCCCCGCCTTTTTCATCTGATTGTTATCTGTAGTGCATGAACTTTTCGACTTCCTCCAGGTAGTTGGCAGACCGGTACTTGTCTTCGGAATAGAGCTTGTTGATCTCAGGAGCAAATTGCTTGTGCACCGCGTCCGCCTGTTTTTTCAGCAGGACCATTTCATCATTGGA
>QMLQ01000076.1 GCA_003646815.1 Deltaproteobacteria bacterium
GCCCGTGAGAAAAGCAGGCTAATGCCCCGAGAAGAGGAGGTGCGGTGATGAAATCAATGAAGGTTTTTCTGGTATTTTTGGGTATTGTTGCCATTCTTGGACTCATGATTCCCTCGGGAGCCATGGCGGTCAAAGAGATAAAAATAGGGGTGATCTATCCCCTGACCGGCGGCGCTGCAGCAGCGGGTCGCGAACTTCGCGCCGGTGCTGAACTGGCGGCGAAAATCGCGAACAATGCAATGCCGGAACTTCCCATGACCATGGCCAGGAACGCAGGGATACAGAGTCTCGGGGGCGCCAAGATCAAACTCATATTCAAGGATCACCAGGGAAATCCTACTCTTGGTGCGGACTTGGCCAAGAAGCTGATCCTGGATGACAAAGTGGACGGGATTCTCGGGTGCTATTACAGCTCGGTGACCAAAACAGTGAGTGCCGTATGCGAGCAGTACGGCGTGCCCATGATAAACGGCTCTTCCACGTCGCCTGCCTTGACCACGAGGGGCTTCAAGTGGTTTTGGCGGACCACACCCCATGACAAGTGGTTCACAAAGGATCTGTTTGAACTGCTCAAGGGCCTGACCGAGGGAAAAGTGCGCGGTGTCCCCGCGATCCCCAAGAAGGACTTGATGAACATTGCCTCGGCCTGTGAAAAGACCGAATGGGGTTCCCATGTTTCCGGACTCATCAAGGATTTTGCCAAGGAATACGGATTTCGGATGCGCAAATCACTCCTTTATGCCGCGAAATCAGCTGATCTTTCAAGCGAAGTCCGGTCTTTAAAAGCAGCAAGGCCAGACGTGATGCTCTTTGCATCCTACACATCCGATGCGATCCTCATGGTCAAGACATTAAAGGCGCAGAAGGCCCAGCCCAAGATCATCTGGGGACAGGACGCGGGCTTTGAAAAACCGGAATTCCGCAACACCCTGGGTGAAGGTATTGTGGGGATCCTAACCCGTACCGTGTTTCTGCCCAAGGTGGTGGAAATAAAGAAGCTGGCCGGTCAGGTGAACGCCCTTTACAAGGCAAAGACGGGCAATGACCTGGGCGGTGCCTCAGCCAGGGCTTTCACAGGACTCCAGACGTGGGTCCACGTGCTTGAAAAGGCCGGGTCTACAAAACCGGCGGATATCCAGCGGGCGGCCAATGCTATCTACATCCCCGGCAAAGAACTGGTTGTGCCCTGGGCAGGCATCAAGTTTTCCAACACCGGAGACGAGCTGGGGCAGAACGTCCTTGGTTCAGGCCTCATCGGGCAGTACCAGAAACAGAAGGACGGCACGGTGGGATTGGAGATCGTGTATCCCTTTGATGTTTCTTCCGCTGACATGATCTATCCTTTCCCCAAATGGTAGGAACCTTACGTCCCGTTTCCGTATTCCCGGAAACGGGACCTCCTGTATCAGACCGCTTTTTTTAAGGAGTGAGAGATGGACATCCTGGCCAGCTCGCTGGTCGCAGGCCTCTTGATCGGTATGATTCTCGCGCTGGTGGCCCTCGGGCTCACCATCATTTTCGGGGTCATGGATATCGTGAATTTCGCTCATGGGGAATTTCTCATGATCGGCATGTACACGGGTCTCCTCACCGCGCAGGCAACGGGGATAGACCCGCTGTTGACCCTGCCGGTGGCGGCTGCAGTGGGGTTTCTCTTGGGGGTTATCTGCTATTACGGCTTCATAAAATTCCTCATGCGGGGACCGATGGTGGCACAGTTGCTGGGAACCTTCGGGTTGATGCTTTTTCTCAGGAACCTGGCCCTGCTCATATTCGGTTCAGAGGACCGGGCCATCCATACGGGCCTCCTGGTGGGAAAGAGCTTTGATATGGGTATGAGCGTGATAATACCTGCCACGAAGCTGGCAGCGGCAGGTCTGTCGGTTGCATCATTCATTGGGATCTGGTTGTTGATGAATCGCACAAAAATCGGAAAGGCCCTCACGGCAACCGCCCTGAATGCCCAGGGAGCCAGGTACATGGGTATTCCTACGGAGAGGATGAATGCCCTGGCGTGGGGGATGGGGGGTGCATCGGTGACCGTTGCAGGAGCGCTCCTTGTCAATTTCTGGTCGGTAAATCCGTTTGTGGGTCTTCTTTTTACCATGATCGCTTTTGCCATTGTCGCCCTCGGCGGGTTCGGCAGCGTGCCCGGCGCGTTTTTTGCGGGACTGGTTGTCGGGATGATAACAGAGGTCCCCGGGATCTGGGATTTCTTTTCCTACACCTTCAACAGCGACTGGATGCTTGATGTTCCCATGACGTCGTTCAAGTATACTGGTGTCTACCTTGCCTATTTTATCATCATGGTGCTGCGTCCCAGGGGATTGTTCGGATGGAAACACTGAGAAACGCGCTTGATTTTTCCGACTTTCCACGGTTCGATCTCCTGATAGCAGGGCTCGTTGCGGTTTTCATGCTGGTGTTTCCCCTTTTTCCGCACTCTGCCTTTGCCATGGCCACCATGATCCAGTTTCTCATGTTTTCCCTGTACGGGATGGGGTGGAATACCATAGGCGGGTATGGAGGCCAGGTTGACCTCGGGAAAGCTCAATATGTAGGGATCGGTGCCTACACAACGGCGGTTCTTTTAATCCGGTGGGACATCCCCTTCTGGTTTTCCATGCCGCTCGGAATGTGTTTCGCAGTGTTGTGGTCCTTCATCATCGGCTATCCCCTGTTCCGTCTCAAGGGACACTATTTTGCCATCGCAACCATAGCAACGTCCCTGGTGCTCATGGATTTGTTCCAGGTGTGGGATTTTGTGGGTGCGGCCCGCGGACTGGAAATCTCCCCCATTAAATATCACCCCCCTGATTGGTGGCGCCTTATTTTCAAGGAAGACATCTACTATTACTACGTGATCCTGGGGTTCTTTCTCCTGGGTGTTTTCTATATGAACTGGTTCAGGAAATCGCGCCTGGGATATCAGCTCCGTTCCATCAAGGACAACGAAGACGTGGCCAGGTCCCTGGGGATAAACGTTCACTGGGCAAAGATCAAAACGTACGCAATCGCAACGGCCTTCGTGAGCATGGTGGGATCATTTCACGCGTGTTACATCAAAAACATTGAACCGGAAGATACCATGAGTCTGGATATTTCCATCCTTATCGCCCTCATGGCCATGCTGGGAGGCGCCGGTTCATTGTGGGGGCCGATCCTGGGAGCGGCCGTCCTGATCCCGCTCAAGAGTTATCTCAAGGAATGGCTCGGTGCGACTGCGGGACTGGCGGGCATTGATCTGCTCCTTTACGCGATTATCATCATGGCCATTTCGGCAATAGAGCCGAGAGGTATCTGGGGAATCGTCGAGAAGATTCGACGGAGAAAGAGGCGATAATGACCCTGCTGGAAGTGCAGCATCTGACCAAGCAGTTTGGGGGGCTCAACGCAAACCGGGACATCTCTTTCACCGTCAACAAAGGGGAGCTGGTGGGCCTTATCGGACCGAACGGGGCGGGAAAGACGACCCTGTTCAATTGCATCTCAGGCCTCCACCCGGTAACTGCCGGCACGATATTGTTTGACGGCAGAGACATTACGTCCCTCAAGGCTCATGAGGTGGCCCGTATGGGGCTGGCCAGGACATTCCAGGTGTATGTTGCTTCAGGCGATCTCACCGTCATTGAAAATGTCATGGTCGGATGTTTTATGCGCACCCGTTCAAGGGCGAGGGCCCGCGCAAGGGCACAAGAGATCCTGGAGGAGCTGAACCTGCGGGAAGTCGGCGACTCCCTGGTCAGCGAACTTCCTGTGGCAGCGCAGAAACGGGTTACCATGGCAACGTCTCTTGGGTCGGATCCGAAACTCCTGCTCCTGGACGAGGTGGCGGCAGGTTTGAATCCCAGTGAGATTGAAGATATCATGAAAAATATCAGGCATATCCACAATGACCTGGGGATTACGGTGATGCTCATCGAGCATGTGATGGAATTGGTGATGAAGGTGAGCGATCGCGTTATGGTCCTGGATTACGGTCGAAAGATTGCGGACGGGGATCCCGAGAGCATTGCACGTGACAAGAATGTGATCAAGGCATACCTGGGAGAACGGTTTGTGCGAGAGCATGGGGAGGCCCTGGCTTGAAAATGAAATTGCCGATTCTTCAGATCCAGGACATCAGGGTCCGCTATTCAGGGCTTCCGGTCATCCAGGGGCTCTCCATGGAGGTGGCCCAGGGGGAGACCGTTTGCGTGGTCGGGTCCAATGGTTCGGGAAAGTCCACGCTTCTCAGGGCAATCATGGGAACCCAGAGAGTATTCGGGGGAAAGATCCTTTTCAAAGGTGAGGAAATACATCGCCTGGGTACAGAGGCCATTGTGAAGCGCGGGATTGTATACGTTCCCGAAGAGAAGATGCTGTTTGGCCCCCTTTCCGTAAAGGAAAATTTGCTGCTTGGGGCCTATATCCTGGAAGACCGGGAAAAGATCCAGGAGAACATGGAATCTGTCTACACCCTTTTTCCCCGTTTGAAGGAAAGATCTGATCAATCTGCATCCACCCTCTCCGGGGGAGAACAGCAGATGGTGGCCATCGGCCGGGGTCTCATGTCCAATCCGGAAATTCTGCTGCTGGACGAACCATCCCTTGGGCTGGCCCCCATTCTGGTTGATGAAGTCCTGGACACCGTGGCCACACTGAAGCGAAAGGGTATGACCATTCTTCTCGTGGAGCAGAATGTGCGGGAGGCGCTTGGTCTCGCAAACCGGGGATATGTCCTACAAACAGGGAGGATTGTGGCGGAAGGGACCGGGAAGGAGCTTCTTGAGAGCGATCTCTTCAAGACAGCTTTTTTGGGGATTTGAGAGGAAACGATATGATTATTGGCGTTGATACAGGGGGAACCTTCACCGATTTTGTGTACAGGGATGGGGAAAAGTGGGGCGTGTACAAGCTTCTGTCGACTCCATCAAACCCGGCAGAGGCGGTGTTGGAGGGCCTCAAGCAGTTGGCAGGCGGGAAGGAAAAGCAGATCATTCATGGGTCTACTGTTGCGACCAACGCTATCCTGGAGAGAAATGGGGCAAAGACAGCCCTGATTACCAACGAGGGGTTTGAGGACGTTATAGAAATCGGACGGCAGAACCGGAGCCGCTTGTATGATCTTGCCTACCGGAAAGAGCCGCACATTATTCCCCCTGAGCTGAGGTTCGGACTCCGGGGAAGGATTCTGCAGACGGGTGGGGAACTGGTCCCCCTTGATTTTCAAAAGGCGGAGGAACTGGTGGCCCACCTGAAGGAGCTTGGTGTGGAATCCGTGGCCGTCTGTTTCCTGTTTTCGTATCTGAATCCATCCCACGAACAGGAGGTGTCCAGACTGCTTCAGTCGGCCCAGGAATCAGAGGGAAACCCTTTCGGGTTCAAGGTTTCCCTGTCCCATGAAATACTTTCAGAATTCAGGGAATTCGAAAGGACTTCCACCACCGTGATCAATGCCTATGTTTCTCCCAGGATGGAGCATTACATCGGATACCTTATTGATGAGCTGAACCGCGAGGACTCCCTTGGGATCATGCAGTCAAACGGGGGAAGCATATCAGCCGAGACCGCCATGAGGGAATCCGTTCGGACCATTTTATCAGGACCGGCAGGGGGTGCTGTGGGCGCCTTCGAGATAGGCGGTATGGCCGGCCACTCAAAGCTGATCACCTTCGATATGGGAGGCACATCCACCGATGTGTCCCTCATTGACGGAGAGCTGACACTTACCTTGGAGTCAAGTATATCCGGGTATCCGGTCAAGGTCCCCATGATTGCTATCCACACGGTGGGGGCCGGGGGAGGTTCCATTGCCCGGATCGACGAGGGAGGCGCTCTCAAAGTCGGCCCGGAGAGCGCCGGGGCTGACCCGGGGCCCATATGCTACGGAAAGGGTGAGGATATCACGGTGACCGACGCCAACCTGTATCTCGGCAGGCTGATCCCGGAGCATTTTCTCGGAGGCAGGATGGCACTGATGAAAGATCGGGTAATTTCCTATTTCGAAGAATTTGCCCGGAGGATGGGCCTGTCCCCGGGTGAAGCGGCGGAAGGGATCCTGGATGTGGCGAACACGGCCATGGAAAGGGCTATCCGCGTCATATCCGTTGAAAAGGGATATGATCCGAGAGAATTCAGTCTTTTTTCGTTTGGAGGCGCCGGGGGAATGCACGCGGCCTTTCTTGCCAGGCTGCTCAACATCCCCAGGGTCCTGCTGCCCCAAAACCCAGGCATCCTGTCGGCAATCGGCATGATTATGGCCGATGTGATCAAGGACTATTCCCTGACTATCATGCAAGGCCAGGATCAGGTTTCTTTCAAATCACTCAAAGGGCAGTTCAAAGATCTTGAGAAGAAAGGCATGGATGATCTCCTCGCAGAGGGCATCGCCCCTGAGAACATCCTCCTGGAAAAATACCTGGACATGCGATACGAAGGACAGTCCTATGAAATTATCGTGCCCTTTGACGAACACTTTATTGAAGGGTTCCACGGGCTCCATGAAAAGACTTATGGATACCGGAACGAGGATAAATCCATTGAGATCGTGAACATCAGGGTCCGGGCACGGGGCATCCCGGAAAAACCCTCCTTTCCATCGGCAAAAAAAATGGTGAAAGAAGTTCCAGGAGATTCCCTCCTTGGTGAGAAGAAGGTTATCTTTTCGCATGACGCCCTGCCCACGAAAATTCTTGCACGGGAAAAGCTGTTGAGTGGCAACAGGATTGATGGGCCGGCCATTGTGGTTGAATACACCTCCACCATTGTCATTCCGCCCTTTGCAACGGCATCGGTGGACGCCTTCGGCAACCTGGTCCTCGAAATCGTCGCATAACCTGGCGAGGTTAATATTATTATACACGGTACCATATTGGAATTGGACAATTCCTTGTCACCGCAAAGACGCAAAGTTCGCAGAGATTTTGCTTTTTCCTTTCCGCTGAGAGGGCGGAAAGAAAAAACATGCTTCCATATGAGGGGAATGGCTATATGGCAGTTAATTTGAAATCTGGCCGTTTTCTTTTGCCGTCCTCTCAACGGCAAAAGAAATAGTAGTGAGCTTTGCGACCTCTGCGCCTTAAGCGAAGCGAGCGGTAAAACAACAAAATATGTGCTTGAGCTTGTGAAACTAGGCGCCTAGAACAAAAGACAAGAGTGATGATCACGATCGGTCAATGTTATAGGCTTGGCCTCATGCTTCAGAAAAATGCGTTTCCTGCATATTGAGCTGGTTTGTTTATTCGGAGAGAGAATACTTATGAAAGTTAATCCTATATTGCTGGAAGTGTTCAAGAACCGCTTTTCCTCCATCTCGGAGGAAATGGGAGTCACCCTGACCAGGACCTCATTTTCGCCCAACATAAAGGAACGGCGGGATCTTTCCTGTGCGGTGTTTGATCAAGACGGAGATATGATCGCCCAGGCCGCCCACATCCCGGTGCACCTGGGATCCATGCCCATGTCAGTCAAGGCGGCCATCGAAAACGTCACGTGGCAGAAGGGGGATATGGTGATCCTGAACGACCCCTTCAAGGGGGGCACGCATCTCCCGGATATAACGCTGGTGGCACCTGTCTATGTGGGCGAGGAGGCCCCTTCGTTTTTCGTGGCCAACAGGGCACACCATGCCGATGTGGGGGGCATGACTTCCGGGTCCATGCCCATTTCCACCTCCATTTTCCAGGAGGGGATTATTATCCCGCCGCTAAAACTGGTTGAAAAGGGATCCATTGACCGGAAAATCATGTCCCTGCTTCTAAACAACGTCAGGACGCCGCTCGAGCGGGAAGGGGATTTTGCCGCCCAGATCATGGCCAATATCACCGGCGTCCGGAGAACTGAAGAACTGGTCGGAAAATACGGGCTTGAGGTGGTTCGGTTTTATGCAGAAAGCCTGATGGACTATGCCGAGCGGATTACCAGAAAGACGATTGGAGAGATCCCTGATGGAACCTATGAATTTGAGGATTTCATGGACGATGACGGCCTCTCAGGGGAGAAGATCACCGTTCGGGTAGCGATCACGATTCATGGAGATGAGGCCACACTGGATTTTAGGACCAGCGATCCCCAGGTAAGGGGGAGTATCAATGCTGTTTACGCCATAACACTCTCAGCTGTCCTCTACGTGTTCCGGTCCCTGGTACCGGAAGATATCCCCACCAATACGGGCTGTTTACGGCCCCTCAATGTCCTTACCGGGAAGGGCACGGTCCTTGATGCGAAATTTCCCGCTGCCGTGGCGGGCGGCAACGTGGAAATGTCCCAGCGGATTGTTGACGTGGTTCTCGGGGCCCTTTCCAGGGCCATACCGGAAAAGATACCGGCCGCCAGCCAGGGCACCATGAATAATGTGACCATTGGAGGAGTGGACCCGCGAAAGAACAGGCCTTTTGCCTATTACGAGACCATCGGGGGAGGCATGGGGGCAACATCAGGGAGTAATGGAGAAAGTGCGGTCCATTGTCACATGACCAATACCCTGAATACGCCCGTTGAGGCCCTGGAATACAGTTATCCATTCCTGGTGACGGAATACTCTATCAGGCGCGGCACAGGAGGACATGGGCTCCACCGGGGAGGTGACGGTATTGTGCGGGAGATTGAACTGCTTGCAGAGGCGGACGTTACTGTGCTGTCCGAAAGGAGAAAAATCCCTCCCTATGGCCTGTTTGGCGGTGCACCCGGAAGCGTGGGAAAGAATCTCCTGATCCGGGGAGGATCGTTTGTTGAGCAGGGGAGCAAGTTTTCCGCAACCCTTGTAAAGGGAGATCGCCTCCGGGTGGAGACGCCGGGCGGGGGCGGGTACGGTAAGAAATAGTCATGAGTGAGGAATCGAGCGTCGGGAGTCTGGATGCAGAAATGAATTCCGTTTGCAACTCTCAACCGCCCATGATACATTGGATATAACCTATTAGGCTGAAGGGTACAGGCATTTAGGTTTGGAGGAGCGCAAAAGGAATCATGCTCGAGCAAAAAGGCACCGAACCCACCGAGTTCTATTCTCATTTCAAGGCATTCCACGAGTTGATGGCCGTCAAGATCAGGGAGATTCTCCTTGTTTCAAGCCCCTACGACGCATTCATCATTGAAGAAGACACCAGCCTTGCGTCACAGATTATCAATGAATATAGCGGGCTGAACTTGAGCCAGCCTCCAAGGGTAATAAGGACCTCTTCTGCCCGTGAGGCACTGACCCTCCTGGAGCGGAAACGGGTGGACATGGTGGTTACCATGCCTCACCTGGATGATATGGATGCCTTTTCGCTGAGCCTTGAAATCAAGAAAAGGAATGCGCAGTTACCGGTTATCCTGCTTGCGCACAGCATCAGGAGTATTTATCCCCTCCCGGAGAGCCGGGACTGTTCCGGCATTGACAGGATTTTTATCTGGTCCGGCAATTCAGACCTGCTCCTGGCCCTGGTCAAGAATGCTGAAGACAGTCTCAATGTAGATTTTGACACTCAGCGGGCCATGGTGCGGGTACTTATCCTGGTGGAGGATTCGCCTGCCTATTATTCATCCATCCTGCCGTTGATTTACAAGGAGATCGTTAAACAGACCCAGGCCGTGCTCCAGGGAGGGCTCAATGAAGAGCATCGTCTCCTGCTTATGCGGGCAAGGCCCAAAATACTCCTCGCCAGGAGTTATGATGAAGCGATGGCCCTGTACCAGAAATATCGGGCCTTTCTCTTCGGTGTGATTTCTGACACACGCATGCCGCACAGAGGTAGATTGCAGGATGATGCGGGTTTTGTGCTCCTTTCCCAGATCAGAAAAGAAATCTCCGATTTGCCTCTTTTGCTCATGAGTTCAGAGCCCGGGAACCGGAAGAGCGCCCAAAAGATACCCGCGGCCTTTATTGACAAAAACAGCCCCAACCTTCTTGATGAACTGCACGACTTTTTTCTGGCGCATCTGGGATTCGGGGACTTTATTTTCCGTATGCCGGATGGCCGGGAAGTGGACAGGGCAACCAACCTCCATGAACTTGAAATGAAAATAGCCCATGTTCCAGAGGAATCCCTTTGGCACCATGCCAGGAACAACCATTTTTCCCGATGGATTATGGCCCGTTCCGAGTTTACCCTGGCATCGACGATCAGGGAGGCTGACGCGTCGGAATTTCAGAGTACTGAAGAAATCAGATCATACCTTATTTCCAGGATCCACCGGCTTCGAAAATGGCGGCAGAAAGGGGTGGTTGCCCGGTTCAACGATCGCTACTTTGATCCGGATGCCATGGATTTCGTCAGGATCGGACAGGGTTCTCTCGGGGGGAAGGCCCGGGGCCTGGCGTTCATGTCGGCGCTGCTCCATGAGCAACAGGAACTCCATGAGAAGTATCCGGGAGTAAATATCCTGATCCCCAAGTCGCTCGTTATCAGTACCGATGGATTTGAATCGTTTGTGGATGAAAATGACCTCCGGCATTTCGCCAAGGAGGGGTATCGTGACCAGGAAATCACCGAGGGCTTCTTGAATGCCCGGATGCCTGAATGGCTCCTCCGCGACCTCACGGCCTTCCTCCAGCGGGTGGAAAATCCCCTTTCCGTTCGGTCTTCGAGCCTCCTTGAAGATGCCCATTTTCAGCCGTATGCCGGGATTTATAAAACCTATATGATCCCAAACAATCATCCTGACTTCAAGGTCCGGCTCCATCACCTGGTACAGGCAGTTAAACTGGTGTACGCCTCGACCTATTATGAGTCGGCCAAGTCTTATTCAAGAAGCATCTCGACCCAACCCCAGGAAGAGGCCATGGCGGTCATCATTCAACAGCTGGTGGGCCGGGAATACGGGGAGTTTTTTTACCCTGCCATAGGGGGGGTTGCTCAGTCCTACAATTTTTATCCCGTTGAGCCCATGGCAGCTGAGGATGGGGTGGCAAGCATCGCTCTCGGTTTTGGAAAAACGGTGGTGGAAGGAGAAAAAGCCCTGAGATTTTCTCCAAAATATCCGCAAGTTACCCCTCAGTTTTCAAACGTGGACGATATTCTTGAAAACGCTCAACGCTCTTTTTATGCCCTGAGAGTTCAAAATTACCCGGACGAGCTTCATTTTAGTACTCATTCGAACCTGGAGAAAAGACTGATTGATGAAGCGGAGGAGGACTTTTTTGTAAAGGCCCTGTCAAGCACCTATATTCCCGAAGAGCATCGTATCAGAGACACGGGGTATATGCCCGGACCAAAGGTGCTTACTTTTTCGTCCATCATCAAACACGATATTTTCCCGCTTCCCGAACTCCTGACCGACGTCCTCTCCCTGGCACGGAAGAGCCTTGGTTGTCCGGTTGAAATTGAGTTTTCCGTGAATCTTCAGCCCGAAGGGCGTCGGAAAGGAGACTTTTTTCTCCTGCAGGTGCGGCCTATGGCGTTCGAAGTGGAGCGCTTCAAGGTGCAAATCACACAAGATGATCTGGATCAAGGAATCTGCCGGTCAAGCCAGGCCCTGGGTACCGGGGTGAAAGAACACATTGAGGATGTCGTTTACGTGAACCCGGACGAATTCAGCCCCGAATTAACCGTGGACATAGCCGGTGAAGTGACGAAGATAAACGCTGACCTTGTCGCTCAAAAGAAGCCATACCTGTTGATCGGCCCCGGGAGGTGGGGAACGGCTGACCGGTGGCTGGGCATCCCGGTCCAGTGGAAGGATATATCGGGGGTGTGCGCGATCATAGAGCTCAGGAATGAAAAGCTGAAGGCGGATCCGTCACAGGGATCCCACTTTTTCCTGAATATCACTTCCCTGGGGGTCCATTACATCACCGTCACGGAGGGTGCGGGGGACTATCTCGACTGGGAATGGCTGCGTTCTCTCCCGGTGGTGAAAGAAACCCGTTTCCTGAGGCATGTGAAGCCTGAAAAGCCGTTGACTGTGAAGATCGATAGTAGTAAGTCTCAGTGTGTTATTCTTGAGAAGGAAGAGGCGGAAGAAGATCAGCTCGACCCTGAGCAGAGCTGCCAGTGGTGGATCGGAAAATAGCAGGTAGATAGGATTTGATTTATGAGCAAATTTGCGTTTAAAAACGAGCACAAAATATTTATTGTAGTCACAATGAATGTCAAATATCAGGAGATGAGGGGGAAATATTGATGACAGAGATAATGGAGCTCATTGCATCGCGTGATCCTGGGGAGAAGGAATTTCATCAGGCCGTGGAAGAAGTCCTGGAAACGGTGCAGCCGGTCTTGGACAGGAATCCGCATTATCGGAAGCTGGCCATCCTTGAGCGTATTACGGAACCGGAACGGGTTATCATGTTCAGGGTACCATGGGTTGATGATCAGGGGCAGGTGCAGGTGAACAGGGGATTCAGAATAGAAATGAATAGTGCCATCGGGCCTTATAAGGGGGGGCTGCGGTTTCATCCGTCCGTAAATCTCAGCATTCTTAAATTCCTGGCGTTTGAGCAGGTGTTTAAGAATGCCCTCACCACGCTCGCCATGGGAGGGGGAAAAGGCGGATCGGATTTTGATCCCAAAGGCAAGTCCGACGATGAGGTTATGCGGTTCTGCCAGTCCTTCATGATGGAGCTTTTTCGCCATA
>QMLQ01000077.1 GCA_003646815.1 Deltaproteobacteria bacterium
CGTGCCGTCACAATCCGCATCAGCCGTATGAGCCCACGGGTCTGTTGAAATCCCGAATTTTCTCGAAATGGTGCATAGAGATCCCGAATGCCGGGGTGAAAAGGGTATGAGGAAATGATCCGCCGTGCAAATTCCTCAGGCGATTCACTGGTGATCGCCATTTGCTTGGCCGCCCGGATAGCCTTTGCATACCCTTGAGCCACTTCGCTGATTTCAGTCTGCGATGGCAACTGGTCAAAAATTCGTTTCCGAAGAATATAGTACAGTTCATCTGAATTAAGCCGCACCGGTTCAAGGGTCATGGCGGATCGGTGAGTCTCTTTTTCAAAATCCGAAAGGACGGATGAAACCTGCGCACTTCCTTTGACATAGGAGGTTGCGAGATCTGTGAGCACCAGACATACACGGGTGCAGCTTTTTTTGCCCAGGGCGATAAGAAGATTGGAAAGGGCTGTTGCGGTGACCTGAGCAAGATCAGAATTCCCGATGGCCCTTGACCGCGCGTTTTCGAAATAGGGAGGCAGTTCGTCAAGGAGGATAAGCACGGTTTCATCAGCCAGGAGATTTTCCCAAGCATTCTGACCAGGTGCCTGAAGGGGACTGTAACAATCCTTGAAATGCTCCTTTTTGCCCAACTGCGCCGCAAGGGATCCCCAAATGCCCAAAGGCGCATCCGACTCCCGACCGGAAAACCCGATGACCTTGACCGTCCCAAGCCCGGGTTCTGCTCTGTAAAACTGCTCCATCACTTTATCGCGATATTCCGGGTGCCGGGCCAATAAACCGAGCGCCAGTAGGTTGTGGGTTTTCCCTCCTCCCATAGCCTGTTTCAGCTTGAAAATCCCTTGGTCGCTTTTGCCCTCAAGGCGTCTGAAGGCATGCTCCAAAAGGACCTTCATGCCTTCTGTGATGTAATTTTCCTCAAAGAATGACTCGGGCTCGATACGGTTCTCGATGAGATCGCCTAGATCGAGGACAGTATCTCGCCTTTGAGGGTCAAATACACTGTCGCGAGGCTTGCAAAGCTGTTTCAAGTATTTCATGTAGATTTCCTCTGAAATTAGAAGTGTAGAACCGCTGGTGTTCAATACGTGGCTATGATTTGTCTTTCCTCCATTTTATTCGGAACTTGATGATCCTTTTGTGCTCATATTGTGCTCATGCAGCCTTCTGGGAGAACAAACGAGAATCAAATTGTTTTTCCCCACAATTTTGGTACCAGAGGTTTATATTATTGATCTGATATTATAAAGAATTGTGTCAAGTTGCAAGGAATTTCCTGGTTTCATTATCGGTCACACGTCCTCTCAGATATACGCAGAATTCTGGCTTCCATTTTCTTGTATTTCCGGCCAAACAGCCTGAGTTTTCACTATTCCTTTGAAGCAATCATATCAAATGATTTCCTTAACTTCAGCCGCAGGGCCACGTGGAGTTTATGGTTTATAGTTCATGGTTTGTGGTTTTTATTTGTATTTCAGGCCTCTGAGTTTAGAGCTTTTGAGATAATTCATAAATCCTGCGATCAGTTTCTTGAGAGTTGCCATTCAACCACTCCCACTGTTGACCAGGCACCACGAACCATTCACCTGGAGGGCTCTGTCGTTCTTCAGACGCTGGACAACATGGCAACACCCTGCGTGGTAAATGCCATGGGTGGGCGCCTGGAGCCTCCCCAACTTGAGGTCACAGATTGTGGTGTCAAGTTTCTAACTTATTGATATGACAGTTCAAACATGAAATCAGCCGGAGGCAATGCCGTTCGTATCATCAGTGAGCAGCCATTTCCATGCAGGCAAAACCGGAACCCGCCGGCCGCTTATCTCACGTTCTTCTTCCTGGGCATAGGTGAGTATGGTTCCTGAGGGCAGATCCAGGGACTTGAAAGCATCTTTAAGCCCGGCAATCTCACGCTTCTCATTCTGTCGGGTCAATTCCCAGCAGACCTGGATGGCATGCGTCGGTAGGGTTCCCTTCTTGACTATGAAATCACACTCGTTTCTATCCTTGAAGTAGTAAAGCTCCATCTCACGGCGGAACAGCTCTATGGCCACGACATTCTCAAGTATCCTCCCCCGATTTTCTGCAAAAGGGCGCCCCAGCGCGGCAAAACCGGTATCGGTCAGGTAGACTTTCTTTGGATTCATGATCCTGCGCCGGGGCGAGAAAGAGAATTTGTCATTTGCGATGATGAAAAATGCCTCCTGGAGATAATGGAGATAGTTTGCGATGGTACGCTTGCTGCCCGGCAGCCCATTTCCCTTCAGGTGTTTCTCGAATCGGGATATCGAAAAGACGTCCGAATATGTCTCGAGAAAATCGTTCATCACCGCATCGAGGACATACCGCGCCTTGATATTATACCTTTCCAGGATATCCCTGTAAAAGATCGTCTTGAAGTAATTCTGTAACAGTTTGCGCTGTTCGGCCCGGCTGCCGGCCATAACAACCTCGGGAAACCCGCCGTGCCGAACATAGTCGTCGAACGCAGCCATAATATTGCCGCGGGCCGCGGTCCGGAGGGAGGACGGGGTGAAGGAAACGCCACGGTACTGGAGGTATTCCTGGAACGAGAATGGCAGCATAAGAAAATCATCATACCGACCACGGAGTTCGGTCGCTATCTCGCGTCCCAGCAGCTTTGAGTTGCTCCCCGAGACGATGATCTTAAACCGGCGGCGGTTGTGAAGTGTGCGAAGTACACGGTTCCAGTCGGGGAGATTCTGGACTTCATCGAAAAACAAGAAATGGGGGTATTGCCCCGCGAGCTGATGGAAAGCTGCGAAAAGCTCGTCCATGTCATCCCCGGTGAACCCTCCCAATCGATAGTCCTCGAAATCTATGAAAAGAATATCCTCCCTTTTATGCCTCCCACCCTGTAGCAGGGACTGGATGAGCTGGTACATAAAATAGGTCTTTCCAGCCCGCCTTGGCCCTACGACAGCGAGAATGCGATCAAGATTTTCAGGGTCTATGGTGCGCTCATTTCTGAAAACCAGAGAGGGGATTTCTCCCTCCTCCAGCCATTCAGCTACAACGGTAAGCAGGGCTTCTGTTCTCATTTTGTTTACCATGGTATACAATTTATGCCTTTAATGTTTATCTGTCAATCATTTTTCATACGACCTGTGACAATAAACGTATTTCCGGCCAAACAGCCTGAGTTTTCACATCAAGTTTCATACAAGATTTCCACATCCCTATGTGTGAAGGACATGCTTCGAGGGAAGAATGACCGCAGCGTCGCAAACAGCACGGTATTTAGCCCAGAGTAAGAATAAAAAAAGAGGGCTGCAAAGCAGCCCTCTTTTTGTTTAGGTGTTTGAATGTATTAGAAAAGGCCGCTCACTTTCCCGGTGTTTACATCAACGTCCACTCGGCGGAATGCCGGGTTGGAGCTGGTGCCGGGCATGAGGCTGATGGTTCCTGCGCACGGACAGAGGAACTTGGCGCCGGAATAGATCAGCACGTCCCGGATGGGAAGGGTCCAGCCTTTGGGTACTCCCTTGAGAGCCGGATCGTGGGTCAGGCTGAGATGGGTTTTGACCATCATGGTTGCGAATTCATCATACTTGGGATCCGATTCCAGCATCTTGGCCTTGGCCTCTGCCTCCGGGCTCCAGGCAACACCGTCGGCCCCATAGACTTCCCTGGCGATGGTGTCTACGCGATCGCGGAGTTTCATTTCCAGGGGATACAGGAATTTGAATTCGTTCTCCTCGTCGCATGCCTCTTTTACTGCTTCTGCGAATTCAATGGCGCCGTCACCGCCGTCAGCCCAGTGGGTGGACACGGCACAGCGGGCACCGGCTTCTTCCGCATACTTCCGGACCATGGCGATTTCATCCTTGGTATCCGTGTGGAAGCAGTTGATGCAGACAACCGGGTTGATCCCGGCTTTCCGGATCGTATGGATGTGATGAACCATGTTGGCAACACCATTCTCCAGCAATTCCAGGTTTTCCTTGGTATATGCTTCATCAAGGGGCAGACCGGCCACGACCTTTGGTCCGCCGCCGTGCATCTTGAGGGCGCGGATGGTGCTGGTGAGCACTGAGACATGGGGTTTCAGGCCGCTGAACCGGCACTTGACATTCCAGAATTTCTCAAAACCGATATCAGCGCCGAATCCGCTCTCGGTCACATGGTAATCAAACATTTTGAGGCCGATCCGGTCGGCAATGATGGAAGATTGCCCCACCGCGATATTGGCGAACGGTCCTGCGTGTACCATGCATGGCTGGTATTCAGCCGTACACATGAGGGTAGGATTAATGGTGTTTCTCATCCATGCGGTCATAGCGCCGCCCACTTCCAGGTCCCCTGTGGTCACGGCCTTGCCGCTCTTGTCAAAGGCAACGGTAATCTCGTCAAGACGTTTCCGCAGATCCGCAAGGTCCCGGACTACTGAGAGGATGGCCATTAATTCGGAGGAAACCGCGATTCCGAACTTGGACTGCATGGTGAAGCCATCGTAACGTCCGCCCAATCCGATGACAATATTTCGCAATGCCTGGGCGCACAGGTCCATGATCCATCCCATTTCAACGCGGGTGGGGTCAATGTTCAATCGCGGCATGCCGGTCAACCGCTGGAGCTGTTCGTCATTATAATTTCGTTCATGCTGCATCCTGGCGGTGAGGGCGACCATGGCCAGGTTGTGGGCGTTCATGATGTCGTTAATATCCCCGGTCAATCCGAGGGAGAATTCCGTCATGGGAATGAGGATGGAATTACCGCCTCCTGCTGCGGTTCCCTTGATGTTCATGGTGGGGCCGCCGGAGGGCTGGCGGAGACATCCGCCCACATTCAGACCGATTTTTCCCATTCCTTCCATGAGGCCGCAGGAAGTGGTGCTTTTCCCTTCGCCAAGGGGGGTTGGGGTAATGGCCGTTACCTCGATGTACTTTCCGTCCGGTTTGTCTTTAAGCCTGTTGATGATTTTCAGAAAATCGAGTTTGGCCAGCCTGCCCATTGGCAGGACTTCGTCTTTTTCAAGACCCAGTTTTTCCCGCCACTCATCAGGCATGGGCATGTTTTTTTCTGCAGCTTCTGAGATCTGCCAGTCTTGCATTTCTACCGCATTGTACGCCATTCTTCTAACCTCCTTGAAATAAGATATGAAAACTCAGGGCACTGCCCCGACCAAGATATCCGGGTGCCCTGGAAACACTCTCCTTTCGCCCCGCGCATACCTCTACAAAATAGTGATCTGCCTACCACAAAAAAAAAATGGCGTCAAGCGTTATCGACCTAAAATTCTCCGTATTTGGGAAGGCTTTTCAATTTTTTATCTTATGCTGTCATCTATTGTGTTAAGTGCATAATTTCACGATATTTTTATCCCCCTTGCAGGCTGCTCCGATTTTCGAGATCTTGAGGAATGCCTGAATCACGAGCAAACGTGGAAATTGTCTGGAAGTATCGGGGCCCACCCACAATATAGGTATCATTATGTCCTGCACCTTCTAGAGGGAAGAAATGCTTGGGGGGAAGCGCGTTGGTGAAGAGCTTCCTCCCCTGGGAAAAAGGCACTATTTCATCTCGTGTTCCATGAATGATCAGCTTCGGTACCGTGACCAGGGAGAGTTTTTTGAGGTTGTTGAAATGGCGGGGAATAACGGGGGTGAATATCCTGAAGAGGGGGATAGTTCGTGCCATATCCCTGGTGGAGGTAAAGGCGCTTTCAAGAATCAAGGATCGCACCTTTCTCTTGAGGGCAATTTCCGTTGCAACGGCACCACCCAGGGACCGGCCGAAAAGGACGATTTTTTCCGGTGAAAGGTGCTTCCCTTTGAGCAGGTAATCATAGGCGGCCAGGCCGTCCGTGTAGATTCCCTTTTCTGAGGGGTTCCCTTCACTCCTTCCATATCCTCGGTAATCAAAGAGAAAGACGCGGAGGTCCTGGTTCACCAGACGGCGCACGTTATCCAGCCGGTGGGAAATATTGCCTGCGTTTCCGTGGCAAAAAAGAATAACCGGCTGTGAATGATTCCCGGGAAAGTACCAGCCGTGCAGATGGAGGTGATCCGGGGTTTCAAAAAAAATTTCCTGAAAGGTAAGATTGCAGTCTGCCGGCGTGGCTTCCAGGACCTTGTCAGGATAGAAAATAAAGAAACTCTCGACGCGGGGGTAGAAGAGAATGAGAAGCAGGACGAGAAAACCCAGAATGATGATGGTCTGAAAAAAGGTCATAGGCGTGGTAAGGATTTGCTGGAACCGCATTGTGTTTATAGTTTTCACGATAATCGCTCAATGAGAATGCTTGATCTCAAAGTGAAATCAGCCTATATACTATTTGAAAGGTTTGCAAGAGTGAATTCATTCCAGGATCCGGGGGAAGAAGAATGAGAGAAAAGTATCGGGTACTCATTGTGGATGACGAAGAATCAACCAGGAAACTCCTCGCAAAGATGTTGAAAACAAACGCGGACTTACAGCTCAAAGAGGCCGGTGACGGGGAAGAGGCTATGGGGATAATCAAGGAGTGGGGGCCTGACATTGTCCTCTCTGACCTGATGATGCCTCGGATGGATGGGTTGGAGCTGTGCCGGTACCTGAAAAAAGACCCCGATTCGGAACTCTCTGATATTTATCTGATCATGATAAGTGCTCGTGATGGCAAGGAAGACAAGATTCAATGCATGCGGGAAGGGGCGGACGATTACCTGACAAAACCGGTGGACCCGGATGAATTACGGGCCAGGATAAAGGTGGCGCAGCGTATCACGGCCCATATCAAGAAGACGGAGTTTGAGAAGCGAAGGATGTTTGAGACCCTCGATGTCCTGCTCATACAGGACGGCGGGTGTGCCCCCGGATACAACCCGGTCACCGCTTTTATTACCTATCACCTTGAAGAAATGGGGCGGGAAGTTTATGGAACCCGGGAAGGCTTTAAGTCTCTCGTCTCCGGCAAAGAAGATGACTTTCTTCGCCTCGTCTATGACCCGGACCTTTTTAAGAGCCTGGATCATATCCCCGGCGTATTTCACGCCGCTCCCCTTTCGGAATCTAGGGGCGCCCAGCTCCGGAGTGAGCGATACAAGGATTTTGTCAAAAAGAAAAATCAAAAGAAGGCTGCTGAGACGGTCAAGGAAAAAAAGGTCAAGGCGTTGATTGCTATCGGAGGAAACGGGACATTCCTGGGGCTCCAGGCGCTTTGCGACCTCCTCCCTACCTCCATCCAGGCCTTTTTCATCCCGGTCACCATTGACAGCGATATCGCGGGGACGGAATGTATCGGTCAGCACACAGGAATTGAGATAGGTTCGGAAAAGATTCGGTGTTACATGGCGGATGCCCGGACCCACAAGAGGACCTATATTATCGAAATGATGGGGGCCAGCAGCGGCTTTCACGCGCTCCATTCCTGTCTGGGTGCCCGGGCACACCTGGCTGTTCTTCCCAGCACCAGGGTTGATCATAAGAAGGTTGTTGAAGCGCTGAACCGGAGGGATGAGTGCGTGATTGTGGTGGCGGAAGGATATAAGAGGGAGGAGCGAAAGTCTAAAGGACTGGAAATGAATGCAGCAGAATATTTTTACAAAGAACTCCTGGATACGGGATTGGAGATCAGGAGGCGGGTGGTGTGTGAGGCGTTTTCCCGTGACATCCGCGGCGGGGCCCCCAACAACCAGGACATTACCCTGGCACAGCGAATGGCCTACAATGTAGCGGCCTACCTGGACGCCGGGACTTCACGGTTGATGCCGGCCGTGCGGTCGGGCAAGGAGTTTGCCATCCCGTTCAATGAAATAGAAACCGATAACATGGTGGAGGAGGACCTCCTGGTCCTTTCCAACAGATTAACCTCAAACAGGGTCCGTAATTAAGGCTCTTCAGGATTTTGCGTCCTTATTTCCTTATAGTGGTCAAGCATTGTTGTCACCTCCTTATAAAAAAAGCCCTGCCGGGTCTACGACCCGAAGGGCATCGGTGTGACACCCCACCCGGCAGTGCAGGCGGAGTAGGTATGAACGCGCTCCTACCCCATATCAAAAATGCGAGGTAGAAGTCATCAGCCCGTCCGAAGGGGCGGTTCAATTAGCGGACTTCATCGCTATGCTGTGTTGTGAAATATAGTACAAGCTGCCTTGCTTGTCAATCCATTATTCGTAGTGAACTGTCTCCATGCCCCCCTGCCGTTCAGCCCAGGATACCAATGATGTACTTTATGGCAAGGAAGAGGATGACGACCCCAAGGATGAGCTTGATGGCGCGGGCCGGGAAATATTTCTGTACCCGCGCCCCGCAATACATCCCAAGGAGGCCGCCGATGCCGAAGAGGATGCCGAGTTTCCAGTCAGGGGCTATGGCCAGCCCTGTGTAGGCATAGTGTGGCGCGATCAGGGTATAAAAGCAGACTCCCACAATGGACGTCAGAAAAGTGCTCAACAGAGCGGCCCCGGCAATGGCATAGACGGGTAGTCCGAAGAAGGCGATGAGGAAGGGGGCTATAATGGAGCCTCCCCCGATGCCGTAGGTCCCGCTGACAATGCCCACAGCAAAGGTGAGCAGAAAAAGGACAATGGTGTGGAATGAAAATGTTTCCCCGTAAAACTCAAAAGTGTAGCTGGTGAGAGAAAACTTGACCGTTCGAATCATGCTCCCGCCAAGGGATTTTTCCCCTGCTTGCCTTTTTCCGACCTGTTGTTTAAATTGATCTTCCAGTTTATTTGTCTTTGCCTTTCTGGCGCGTGCACGGGGGGTGAGGTCGTAGAGGAGTCTGGCCCCGATGTAGAGAAGGACGCACCCCACAAAAAATTTGAAATGCCGGGGGTCGGGGAGGTATTTGATTCTGAAGATGGCCCCAATGAACACGCCCGGTAAGGTGCCGGATATGATGACCCAGGCAAGGGGCCAGGCCATTCTCCCCTCACGGAGGTAACGGTAAACGCCCCCCGGGATTCCCACGATGTTATAGACAAGATTTGTGGGGCTGACCGAAGGACTCGTAAAGTGCAGGACACTCACCTGGAACGGGAGTAGCAGAAACGCCCCTGATACTCCCCCCATGGAGGTGAAAAAGGAGACCCCAAAGGCCACGGCCAGCGGAATGAACGGCGAAATGTCAATTCCGGATACTGGAAAATGCATTGCAATTTTCCTTTGATTTGGGGCATAAAGTGTCATACCGGTTTACGAAAAGTTACTTCATCGACAATAGAGGGTCGAGAAATGGATTTCAAGGTATTTTTCGCGACGTTTGGAATGATTTTCCTGGCGGAGCTGGGAGACAAGACACAATTGGCAACCCTCACGTTTGCCGCGGAAAGCAAATCGCGCTTATCCGTCTTCCTGGGGTCGGCCGGAGCACTCGCACTTACTTCCCTGCTGGCTGTGGCCTTCGGTTCCGTCATAAGCCGATTCGTTCCCGCCAACTACATTAAGATTGGAGCCGGAGCGCTCTTCATCATCCTGGGCGGGTGGATGCTCCTGTTTCCCGGTAAATGAGGAAAGATGAGGTCCAACCTTGAATGTTGACCTATTGTTTTCACGTGTCAAGGCTGACAAAGGATACATTGATACAATCAGGAGAAAGTTGAAAATTGAAGGTCATTAAGACAGTTTGCCACCGTGATTGCCCTGACACCTGTTTCCTGGATGTGACCGTTGAGGACGGGAAGATTGTTTCCGTCCGCGGCAGCAAGGAAAATCCGATCACCCGTGGATTTGTCTGTCCACGGGGCAGAGGAGATCCAAAAAGGGTCTACAGCAGGGAGCGGGTCCTCTATCCACATATGAAAAATCGAGAAAATCGCATGGGGAGGTTCGGCAGAGTAAACTGGGAGTTTCACGGAAAAGTCTTTTAGAGACTTGATGGCCGGCGAAGTCCTTGAACTCCAATTGCGCGAGAGGAGGGAATATCAGACGCCTTCGGGAAAAATCGAATTTGTTTCATCAAGGGCACGTGAAATGGGAGCACGCGGCATTCCTTGCCAGCCGGAATTGGAAGCGGAGAGGGATGAGTTCACGCTGCTGAACAGTTCCATTCCAAAATATACTCACAGCCAGTTTACTGATGTGTACGGTCCTATTCCCCAAATCGTCTGGGTCAATGATGAGGATGCACAGGCGGTGAAGATTCAGGAAGGGGATGAGGTGGTGCTTTATAACGAACGCGGCAAGGTCGTGGTCAAAGCAATGGTAAACAAAAAGGTGAAGCGCGGTGTGCTCTGGGCGCCGCGACCACTGACCGGTATCGGAGGAAACCCATTGAATGTGCTTGCGCCGTGCGTCTCCCGGCAAATCGGTGGAGGCCCGGCTTTCAGCCACATCAAGGTACGGATGAAAAAGGCCGCGGGTTGATGGAAACTTATCTGCTCATCTGCGCGGTTATCTTTTTTGCCGGCTTTACCCAGGGGCTGTCCGGATTTGGTTCAATTCTCCTTGCCATCCCTCTGCTCGCAATGTTTCTCCATATCAAGACGGTGATACCGTTCACCGCGCTGATGGGAATGGGGATGACCACCTTTCTTCTGATTCAGCTCTGGCGCCATCTCTCATGGAAGAAGATCATGCCTTATCTGATCGGGACGGTACCGGGGATCCCGTTGGGAGTCCTGTTCCTCAAAAAAATGGACAAAGGCATGGTCCAGTTGATCCTGGGCACTCTCCTTATCTCCTATTCGGTCTACAGCCTTTTGTCGAGGACCCCACCGAAAGGCACAGGCAAAGGATGGGGGTATGTGTTCGGGTTTCTCGGAGGGTGTCTTGGCGGAGCGTTCAGTGCTTCCGGCCCTGCGGTCATCGTGTATGCCTCCCTGCAGGACTGGCCCAAGGACCGCATCAAGGCATCTTTGCAGGGCATGTTTTTTGTTTCCGGGTCAATTGTGGTTTTTTTCTACGCGTTAAACGGGTTCATTACCGCGGACGTCCTCAAGTATTTCGGTGTGTCTCTGCCTGCACTTGTGTTTGGCACCTATGTGGGCTCCCTTTGCTACGGCAAGATCAGCGATGTGCAGTACAGGAAGGTCATGTTTGTCCTCCTGGGTTTGCTTGGCGCTTTCCTGATTTACCGGTCGTGATTACGGGGCGACCCCAAACACTTAGAAGCGGAGAGTTGCCTTCAACCTTTTGGGGTGAAGCAGGAGGTCAAGCGCGTCCACGGCACGGTTTACCTGGAGATTGGCTGCCATGATGGCGTCCACCGCGCACCCTTCACCTTCAGTGACGGCAATTCCCACCTTGGCCGCCTTGAGCATACGCCGGTCATTGTTTCCATTCCCGAGGGTCACGGTTTTTTCCGCCCCGAGCTCCACGATATACTTTTCTTTTTGGTGGTCATGGGACGTGCCGGACAGGATGCGGATCGTGCAGTTGACCCCTTTCAACTCCTCCCGTGCAGCCCCGAAGGTGTCGGCGGTGAGGATCTGTACCTGGAGAAATTCGGCTATCTGATTGAGGCGTTCTTCCACGCCTGGGAGGAGTTTTCCTCCCACAGAAAGGGTTCCGGTGAAGTCCGACACAAGATGTTCCAACGTGATGACACCGAATCCTGGGATATCCACTTGCAGCATGATATACTCCTTTCATAATGCTTGATCACAATGAACCATGTTCCTCTTACCACAAAACAACCCGAAAGGGGAGCGATTCCGATCTCGCTTCTTCTCAAATGGTTCGATTTTTTCTCTGGTCGAGAACGTCGAAGTTTGTATTTGAATGGTGACGATTTTCATTTCATTATTTTCCGTTAAATGGTAAGAGCATTCGAGAAAAGGGGAAGGGAGGGCTCGCAGCGAGAGAACAGTTATGAAGCATCTCAAAGGATACAGAAAGGCCATGCTGGCCCTTGAAGATGGGACCATTTTTTCGGGCCGGTCTTTCACGGGCGAATGTGAAACTGAGGGCGAGGTGGTTTTTAACACGAGTATGTCCGGATACCAGGAAATTCTCACCGACCCGTCCTACTGCGGCCAGATGGTCACCATGACCTATCCCCTTATCGGGAACTATGGGGTCAATGAGGAGGATATCGAGTCGGGAAGGGTCCAGGTGCGTGCGCTTCTGGTCAAGGAATACCAGGAGTTCCACAGCAACTGGCGCTCGAAAAAAAGCCTGGCTGAATACCTCCGGGAATATGAGATCCCCGGTATAGAAGGGATTGATACACGGGCCCTTACCCGGCATATCCGCCTTTCAGGGGCCATGAGAGGCGCCCTTTCCACACGGGACCTTGACCCACCATCCCTGGTGGAAAAGGCAAGGAATTGCCCGGAGATGAACGGCTGTGATCTTGTCAAGGAAGTGACGTGCAGGGAGCCTATGCTCTGGGTGGAAGGAATGCCGGTTCCGCTCAAGGGTGGGTTGGACGAATTTCAGTGGCCGGACAGATCCGGGTGGCGCGTGGTGGCCATGGACTACGGAGTCAAATACAATATCCTTCGCTCCCTTGAAAAAAGGGGGTGCACCGTTCTCATGCTCCCCGGGGATTCC
>QMLQ01000078.1 GCA_003646815.1 Deltaproteobacteria bacterium
AAAAAGAACCATTAGGCACCTCACGGGAAAAGGATACACTCTGGGTGGCAACAGAATTACTCATACGACTTTACTGAGAATGCTGAACAACCCAGCTTATAAGGGAAAGCGCATTGTCAATTCCACAAGAAGCCTTGATAAAGGGAAACGATGGGTGAGAAAGCCCTCAGATGAATGGATAATTCAAGAGGTTCCCGCAATAGTCCCCGAATATCTATGGCAGGAATGTCAAGTAGTTTTGAAAGAGAGGAATAGCAAGCCGCCTCCGCGTGAAAGTGGTTATGTTTTTGGGGGACTTGTGAAGTGCAAGAAATGTGATTCTAAAATGTATTGCCAGTATACTGCCAAGAAGGGTTCTTCTGAAGTACCGCGTTACATTTGCAGATTCTGCCGTGCAAAGGTTGATGAAGATGAACTTGAAGATGCCTTTATTGGTGGGCTCAAGAATCTCGTTCTAGACTCTGATACTGTTGTTCGTGAGTTACAAAGCAAGAGAACTAAGCTGAATGGGAAAGAGGAGGAGTTGGAGAGGCTCAAAAAGGAGACCTCCAAAAGTACGGTCAGGCTTGGCAAGCTCATCGACATATTTACTGATGGAGCAATATCGAAAGCTGATTTTACAGAAAAGTATAGTGAATTGCGAGAAAAAATCAGTTTCATGAAGGGAGAGATTAGCCGGATCCAAGGTGAAATAGATTTCTTGAAAGTAGGGGATATTAATGTAAGCGAGATTGTTTCATCGATTACGACACTTCCGGCACTTTGGAGTCAAATGCTAAAAAAAGAAAAAAGGTCGTTTGTGAGGCAAATGCTTTCCAAAATAGAGTATGATGAGGCTAAAAGAGAAGTGGATGTGGAGTACGGCTTCGACGTTTGTACAAAAACCACCGAACCTTTGCCCATGCGGTTTTTTCGGAGATCCCAAGCGTGAATGCAATTGTTCCATGGCGCAAATTAACCGATACAGGGGAAAGGTTTCAGGCCCGCTCTTGGATCGGATTGATATGCACCTGGAAGTGCCGGCAGTCCCATACAAGGACCTGGCTTCGCAAGAGAAGGGGGCTTCGTCCCGGGAAATCCTCGAAAGAGTCATTATGGCCAGAAGCATGCAGGCTGCGCGCTTTCGTGAAGCAGGCATCCACACGAATGCAGGAATGAACTCCAGGCTCATCAAGACTTCCTGCAAGGTGGATGAACGATCGAGCTCCCTGCTTGAGAAGGCCATGGAACGATTCGGCCTGAGCGCAAGGGCTCATTCCAGAATCCTGAAGATTGCAAGGACCATCGCCGATCTGGAGAATTCCAAACGGATTGAGCAGTCCCATGTGGCAGAGGCCATTCAATACAGAACCCTTGACCGGAGAACCCTGGATTGAAAACACTCCTGAAAATATCTTTATGGCTTTTTTCCATTGCTATTTTCCTGGGCCTTTGTACCGCCGGAGTCTTCTGGTACATGTGGTCCAGCAACCTCCCGTATATCGGATCGCTGAAAGAATACCGGCCCCCGGTTGTGACCGAAATCCTGAGCGAAGACGGACAGGTAATCGGAAATTTCTGGGACGAGAGGCGTTTTGTGGTCCCTGTTGAAGACCTGCCGGAACATCTTATACATGCGTTCGTTGCAGCGGAAGACGCCAGGTTCTATGAACATGAAGGCCTGGACCTCCTGGGCATCGTCCGCGCATTGGCAAAAAATATCAAGGCGGGAAAAATTGAGCAGGGCGGAAGTACCATTACCCAGCAGGTAACAAGATCCCTGTTGCTGAAAAATACAAAGAGAACCTACCGCAGAAAGGCCCGGGAGGCCATTTTATCCATCCAGATTGAGAAGAACTTTTCAAAAAAGCGCATATTGTTCCTCTATCTCAACCAGATTTATCTGGGGCAAGGGGCCTACGGAGTAGAGGCGGCTGCACGAACCTATTTCAGGAAATCTGCAAAGGATCTTGATATTGCAGAGTCAGCCATGCTTGCCGGTCTGCCCCAGGCGCCTTCCCGGTATTCCCCGGTCAAGCATTTTGAAAGGGCAAAGGCAAGGCAAAAATATGTGCTGGGACGGATGCAAGAAAACGGATACATAACAGGGGACGAAATGCTTGCAGCCCTTGAAGAACCGCTCAACATCCAGGAAGAACGGGAAAATCCATTCAAGAAGGCGCCTTATTTTACCGAGCACGTGCGGAAGTATCTTCTCAAGAAATACGGACACGACCTGCTCTATCGCGGCGGGTTGAGGGTGTACACAACGGTGAACCTTAAAATGCAGCATGCGGGCCAGAAGGCCCTGGAAAAGGGCTTGCTGGAGCTGGATCACCGGGAAGGATATGGAGGCCCCCTGCGTCATCTTTCTGAAAACGAGATTTCGCAATTCCTGGCACAGGAAGAACAGAAAATCGCGCTCAATCCCCTCGTACCCGGCAGTTTGGCGGAAGCTCTGGTGGAGAAGGTGGACGACAAGGGGCAAGCCGTTGAGGTCCTGGTGGGAAAGATGCGATGCTTGCTCCCGTTCAGTGAAATGAAATGGGCAAGAAAGCCAGACCCGAAAAAGGCATACTATTCGGTGAAATTAAAGAAACCTTCCCAGGTCCTGAAGCAGGGAGATGTTATTCTTGTTCGCACAAAAGAGGCGGGAATGGAGCCTTTCACGTGGATCGTTACTCTTGCCCAGGAACCGGAAGCACAGGCGGCGCTCCTTTGCATGGAACCCGGTACCGGAAGAGTCAAGGCCATGATAGGCGGAAGGGATTTTGGTAAAAGCCAGTTCAACCGTGCCACACAGGCGCGAAGACAGCCCGGCTCAGCGTTCAAGCCCCTTATCTACGCTGCCGCATTGGACAAGGGAATGAGTCCCGCTGAAGTCCTTATTGATGCCCCTTACATCGGCATAAAAGAGGGCCCGGAAGAGGAGGACTGGAAGCCGAAAAATTACAAGGAAAAATTTTTTGGGCCCACACTGTTCAGAACTGCACTGGCAAAGTCACGAAATGTCATCACCGTCAAAATTCTCAAAAAGATCGGCGTCTATTATGCCATCCAGTACGCCAAAAGGATGGGGATAGAGTCACCCTTGAGTCCCGATCTCTCCCTGGCACTCGGCTCATCCGGGGTATCGCTTATGGAGCTGACGCGAGCGTATTCCGTGTTTGCCAATGGGGGGCTGCTGATCAAGCCCATATTCATTGACCGTATTGAGGATCGGTCAGGCCAGGTTCTCGAAGAATACGAGCCCCAGCCGAGGCCGGTCATTTCCCCGGAAACAGCCTATGTTATGACGGATCTGCTCAAGGCGGTTATCCAGGAAGGTACCGGATGGAGGATCAAGGCCCTGAAAAGACCTGCTGCGGGCAAGACAGGCACTACGAATGATCTGCGGGATGCATGGTTTATGGGATATACGCCTGAGCTGGTGACGGGTGTGTGGGTCGGGTATGATGACCGGCGTTCCATGGGAAAGGGGGAAACCGGTTCCCGAGCGGCAAGCCCCATCTGGCTCTATTTTATGTCCTCCGTGCTTGAGGGAAAACCAGTCGTGGATTTTCCCGTTCCTGAGGATATTGTCTTCGCAAAAATAGATGCCAAAACAGGGCTGCTCGCCAGTTCTTTTTCCAAGGAGACCGTTTTTCAGGCCTTTAAGCAGGGAACCCAGCCTGAAAAATATTCCCCGAAGCCCACGAGCCCGAAGACGGGCGAATTTTTGCAGTTTGACATGGATTCCAGCCAGTAACTGCTCAGGTTGTTTAGGCTGAAGGCTATTAGTTATAATGTCTTCAGCCTATCTACCTGTTGGCTACTCCAGGTCCTTTACGCCCTGGAAAACCGTATCAAAGAGCTCCTGGACATCCTCTTTTTCCAGGCAGGAAAAGGCCACGCGGAGATCCGTCTTGCCCAGGGAAATAAGCCCGACTCCATATTTGTCGAGGAGATGAAGCCTGAGTTGTTCGGCATCCACAGTTTTCAGACGAAGGCACATAAAATAGCCTGAGTTGAACGGGTAGGGTTCCCATGCCTCATCATATCGCGGATTTGAAAGAACCCGCCGCACCTCTGCGGCCCGCGCCCGCATGATAGCCCTTTTTTCTGTCTTGCTGGAGAAGTAGTCCTCCGACTCCATGGCTTTCAGGACGATTTGCTGGCTCAAATGGGAGGCATTTGAGATTGAACCCCTTACAGCTCCGGCTGTTTTCCGTTCCAGTGCATCATACAATGATCCGGGATCATTTTCCATGGTGGCGCCGTAGGTAATGAAGCCAACCCTGAGTCCCCAGACAAAATCTTCCTTAGTAGCCCCGTCCAGTTTCACACTGAGTAGCCTGGGATGCAGACCGGTGAGAGTTGAAAAAATTGATTCCTTGAGACACCGATCATCATAAAAAAGCCCGAAGTAGGCATCATCGGTCACCGCAATGACATTAACCCCCTTTTCGGCAAGGTTTTTCAGAATTTCACCGATGCCTTCGGCCTCCCGGGGAGTAACCGTGTATCCAGTCGGATTATTGGGGAAATTGAGGAGAATGACCAGTTTTCCCCTCTTTTCGCCCTCGCTCATGACGCAGGCTTCAAATGCGTCCAGGTTGAAACCGCCTTTCTCATCAAACAAGGGATATTGGATAACCTGGGCGCTCCGCCGTACCTGGAATATGAGGTTATAGTTCCCCCACATCTTGTCCGGGAGAATGAGTGCATCGTCCGGATCAACCCACATGTCGGCCACCACGCTCAGGCCATGGGTGAGGGCCTGGGTTACGATGGGCAGGCTGATGGGTTTGTTCGCGAGGGACGGATTTTTCCGGACAATTGCTTTTTTCCAGGCCTTGCGGAGGGGAGGAATACCAAAGGAGGGGGCATAGGTCAGGCTTTGCTCAGGAGTTAGGCCCTTCACCATGGACATGACCGGCGGCAGGTGCATGGCACCTCCTTTTTCGGTTGCCATTCCGATTGTGGCATTGAAGCGGTGAGCCTTCTGTTTTGCCTCAGCGCTCTGCGAGAGAATTCCTTTCGGAAAAAAGAGCGCTTTTCCTACCCCTGAGAGCATTTCATACACAAAGGGATTTCCCTGGCGGATGGTGGTGTTCAGTTCTGTGGCAATAGGATTGAGTGTCATATATTTCCCTCCTTCTGACCCGCATTTCTCGCGGGTAATCTAATGGGGCAGCGGATAGCCCCATGTCTCCTATGTTGTGCTTGAAACGCGTCTCTCCACCGCCTCGCTGCGAAGGCCCGTGAAAAATACGGGCTGACGTTCCAGCCCTTCTCCTCTGTTTTTTGGGAAGCAGAGCAAGAAATTATGTCTGTCCAGGGCTTTTTTTGTCAAGCAAAACCGGCAGCCCTGGAAAGGCAAAGAGCGAAGATTAAGAGCAGATGAAAATTGTTGTTGCTATTTTCAAAAGTTACGACTTGACTTGGAATCACCACTCCCTATATATAGGAGTTCATATACGTTCAGGAGAGGGAAAACAAGCGTTTAAAACAATACGTCTGTTGCAGTGAAACTTCTCCCGCAGTGCAGGATGTACCAGGTGAAATCCTGTCACTATGCTCCTTGGGGGATACTGAAAGCTGGGTTCTTCTTGCCCGGATCTTACTCAAGATTAAAGGGGGTAATGTATGAGAGATGTCGTAATTGTCAGCGCCTGCAGGACGGCAATAGGAGACTTTGCCGGATCTTTGAAGACCGTGTCTGCCACGGACCTGGGGGCAAGAGTTATTGGGGAAGCGGTTTCCCGGGCCGGTATTGAAAAGAAGGATGTGGATGAAGTGATCATGGGATCAGTACTTCCGCACGGCCTGGGGCAGAATCCCGCCAGGCAGTCCATGGTTCGTGCCGGGCTTCCGTGGGAAGTTGGGGCCTTGACCGTAAACAAGGTGTGCGGTTCCGGCCTCAAGGCCGTCATGCTCGGGGCACAGGCCATAAAATGTGGAGACGCGGACGTGGTCGTGGCTGGCGGACAGGAAAACATGAATCTCTGCCCGTACATGCTTAAGAAGGCCCGGACAGGCTACCGCATGAACAATGATGCCATTGTTGACGGAATGGTGCATGATGGATTGTGGGATCATGTAAATGATTTTCATATGGGGGTGAGCGCGGAACTGGTGGCCGAGAAATATAATGTTACCAGGGAAGATATGGATTCTTTCGCACTGCACTCCTATGAAAAGGCGTGGCAGGCCATTGAAAAAGGGTTGTTCAACGAACAGATTGTGCCGGTGGAGGTCCCGGTGCGGAAAGGGGATCCCCAGGTATTTGACACCGATGAAATTCCCTTGAGAAGGCCGAAAACCAGTGCCGAAGCCCTTACCCGTCTGCGGCCGGCATTTAAGAAAGACGGAATGGTAACAGCGGGGAACGCGTCAAAAATAAGCGACGGCGCGTCAGGACTGGTGCTCATGTCGCGGGAACGTGCAAAGAGTCTGGGATGCAGGCCTCTCGTCAGGGTGGGCGCCCAGGGAGCATCGGGAATCGATATGAAGTATGTGCTGGTTGCACCTATTTACTCCATTCCAAAGGTACTCGCCAAAGACGGTCTCAGCATCGACGACGTGGATATTCATGAAATCAACGAGGCCTTCAGCTCATCGTCCGTGGCCATCAACCGGGAACTGGGCATTGATCCCGAGCGGGTCAACGTGCACGGCGGCGCCGTGGCCCTGGGACATCCGATTGGTGCGAGCGGTGCCAGGATCCTGACGACCCTTATCTATGCCATGAAGGAACGGGGCGCCGAAATTGGGGAGGCCACCCTGTGCCTGGGTGGCGGTGAGGCCGTAACACTTGTTATCTACAATGAAGAATAGCGTATTACATAAGGAGGAGAGACACTATGAGAGATGTAGTAATAGTAGCTGGAGCAAGAACACCGGTGGGATCTTTCGGGGGAAGCCTGAAGTCAGTACCGGTGGTGGACCTCGGTGCGTTAGTCCTGAAGGAAACCCTCAAGAAAGCGGGTCTCAGGCCTGTGGCCACGTCAACCGTGACCCAGTATGAACCGGACAGCCTCAAAGGGTTGGGCATGACCGACCTGGAAAAGAAAGGGCACGATTATGACGAATCCCTGCAGCCTGTTGAAATAGACGAAGTGGTCATGGGAAATGTCGTGGGTGCAGGGCAGGGGCAGAACGTCACCCGCCAGGCAATGATCAAGGCGGGGATCCCCAAGGAAACACCGGCATTCACCGTGAGCAAGGTGTGTGCGTCGGGCATGAAGGCGGTTGCCCTGGCAGCCCAGGCAATTCGTTATGAAGAGGCTGATATTATCCTGGCCGGTGGAATGGAAAACATGAGTATGATCCCTTACGCCCTGCCTGCGGCGCGGTGGGGTGCAAGGATGAATAACAAGGAACTCGTTGACCTGATGGTCTTTGACGGTCTTTTCGAGATTTTCTACGGCTATCATATGGGCATCACGGCGGAGAATATTGCGGAGAAATATGGTATATCCAGGGCGGAACAGGATGAACTGGGCGCGCTGAGTCATAAACGGGCCAGGACCGCTATTACGGAGGGAATTTTCAAGGATGAGATCGTTCCTGTTCCCATCCCCCAGCGAAAGGGAGACCCGCTGATGTTTGACACTGATGAGCGTCCCATGGATACCAGTGTGGAAAAAATGGCCAAGCTCCGGCCTGCATTCAAGAAAGACGGAACGGTCACCGCGGGAAACGCTTCAGGTATCAATGATGCTGCGGCGGCGCTCCTGCTTATGTCGGCAGAGAAAGCAAGTGAAATGGGCCTGACTCCCCTGGCAAAGGTACGCGCTGCTGCATCAGCAGGAGTTGATCCTGCTTTCATGGGCTTGGGACCCATCCCGGCGGTCCGGAAAATCCTGGCAAGGGAAAAGCTCGGAATCGGTGATTTCGGGACTATTGAACTCAATGAAGCTTTTGCGTCGCAGGCAATCGCCTGCATGCGGGAATTGAAGTGTCACCCGGAAAAGACCAATGTTTTGGGAAGCGGGATTTCCATCGGCCACCCCATCGGATGCACCGGGGCCCGCATCATCCTGACGCTGCTCGGTGAAATGCAGAGGAAAGGACATGAACTTGGTTTGGCCTCTCTTTGCATCGGCGGCGGTCAGGGCATGGCCACCGTGCTGGAAAAGGCATAGCTGGAAGACGGAATTCGGAACGAGGAAGGGTGAATTCCGAATGGGGAAGGCGGAAGTGACGAATGGGGAATGGGGAACACTGAAACCTTTGGAATAGGAGTGAATCATGGCATATGAAAACATCATTTTTGAGAAAGACGGGAGTGTGGCCATTATCAAGTTCAACCGGCCGAAGGCACTGAACGCCATCAATCCGGATGTCCTGGCGGAGGTGAACAACGGTCTTGATATCATCGAAGGCGATGCGGAAACAAAGGTCCTTGTCTTGACCGGGGAAGGGGAAAAGGCCTTTGTGGCGGGAGCTGATATTTCCCACATGGTCAATCTGAGCCCCCTGGAGGGCAGAAAATTTTCAAGGGAAGGGCAGTCACTCCTCTTTCGCCTGGAGAAACTGCCGATTCCGGTCATCGCCTGTGTCAACGGGTTTGCCCTGGGCGGTGGTACCGAGATATCCATGGCATGTGATTTTATCTATGCGTCGGAAACAGCCAAGTTCGGCCAACCGGAGATCAATCTCGGGATTATCCCCGGTTTTGGCGGGACCCAGCGCCTTTCCAGGTTGGTTGGAAAGGCGATGGCCAAGGAACTGTGCATGACCGGGGCTATGATCAGCGCTGCGGAAGCAAAGGAAATAGGTTTGGTTAACAAGGTATTTCCCCCTGATCAGCTCTGGGAAGAGACCATGAAAACCGCTCGTGTGCTTGCTTCCAAGGGCAGGGTATCCATGCGAGGCGTAAAACATTGCATAGACCGTGGGTTTGATGTGGATCTCGCTTCAGGCTGTTACCTGGAAGCCGATGCCTTTGCCATGTGCATGGCAAGCCCGGACGGCAAAGAAGGGATGTCAGCCTTCCTGGAAAAAAGGAAACCGGAGTTCAAAGGAGACCTGTAATGTTCGCTGTGTGTTTGAAGAGAAAGTATGAGACTGTAAAGGTTCTGGAGGAGGTCCTGATATTATGGATTTTGAGCTGACTGAAGAACAACAGATGGTGCGCGATATGGGCCGGCGATTCGCCGAGACAGAGATCAAGCCCAAGGCTGCCGAACTGGATGAGAAACATGAACATCCGGAAGCCATTATCAGGCAACTGGCTGAGCTGAAAATGCTGGGGATAGCCGTACCCGAAGAGTACGGCGGAGGCGGCATGGACAATGTGAGCTATTCCCTGGCACTGATGGAGATATCCAAGGCTTGTGCGTCCACCGGCGTTATCATGTCCGTGAACAATTCGCTCTATTGCTTTCCGGTAATGGCCTACGGCACCGATGAACAGAAGAAGAAGTATCTTGCTCCGGTGGCATCAGGAGAATTCCTCGGGTGCTATGGCCTCACCGAGGCCAATGCGGGGTCGGATCCCAAGGGGATGCGGACCATGGCCGTAAAGGATGGCAACGACTGGGTCATGAACGGTGAGAAAAAGTTCATAACAAACGGCAATGTCTCCCGGTATTGTGTACTTGCAGCTGTCACTGATAAGGATGCAGGATACAAGGGAATCAGCTCGTTCGTGGTAGACCTTGAAAACACCCCCGGTTTTAAGGTCGGTCGTGTAGAAGAAAAGCTCGGTATCCTGGCTTCGGGAACGGCCGAGCTGATCTTTGAGGATGCCAGGGTCCCGGGGGAAGCCCTCCTCGGGAAAGAGGGGGAAGGGTTCAAGCAGATGCTGACCACCCTTGACGGCGGGCGCATCGGTATTGCCTCCCAGGCCGTGGGAATCGGACGGGCCGTCCTGGAGGAATCCCTTGAATATGCCAAGACCAGGGAACAGTTTGGCAAGACCATTACTTCATTCCAGGCGATTCAATGGAAACTTGCGGATATAGCCACGGAAATGGATGCCGCCGAACTGCTGACGCTGCGGGCAGCCTGGCTTGAAGATCAGCACAAGCCGTATGAAAAAGCGGCCGCCATGGCCAAGATGTATGCGTCGGACGTGACCATGCGGGCGGCAATAGAGGGAGTCCAGATTCTGGGAGGATATGGATACTGTAAAGAATACCCAATGGAGCGCCACATGAGGGATGCTAAAATTTGTCAGATATATGAAGGTACGAACGAGATCATGCGCCTGGTCATTGCGAGAAATCTTGTCCGGGGAAAATAGAATAAGCACTTGGTATCATGAACCTTTGTCCCTGGTTCCGGGAGAGAGGTTCGGGTCAGGAGGTGGCCAATGTCGCTGACATTCAACAAAGAGATCTTTAAAGAGATCAAAAAAGGGAAAGAGGCATGGGATGAAACCTGCAAAGATACATTTGCCTGTAAGCCTGAACGGCTCAAGCGGTTTTCAACTGTTTCCGACCAGGAAATCGAGAGAATCTATACTCCCGAGCACGTGAAAGAGCACGATTTTATGAAAGACCTGGCTTTTCCCGGCCAGTATCCCTTCACCAGGGGAGTGCAGCCCTCCATGTACCGCGGCAGATTGTGGACCATGCGCATGTTTGCGGGACTGGGGTCCGCTTCAGATACGAACCGCAGATTTCATCTCCTGGTAAAAGAAGGACAGACCGGGCTTTCCACGGCCTTTGATATGCCCACACTCATGGGATATGACACGGAATCTCCCAAGGCAAGAGGAGAGTGCGGAAAGTGCGGGGTGGCTATTGACACACTGGCGGATATGGAAGACCTTTTTGCTGGACTGCCCATTGACAGGATCACTACCTCCATGACCATCAATCCTCCGGCGGCCGTCATCTGGGCCATGTACATCGCCATGGCGGAAAACCGAGGTATTGACCGCAGGGTCCTGGGAGGCACGATCCAGAATGACATGCTCAAGGAGTTCATCGCGCAGAAGACCTTCATGTGCCCCCCGGAGCCATCTCTCCGCATCATAACGGATACCGTAGAGTTTGGGACCAGGGAAGTCCCAAAGTGGAATACCATCAGTATCAGCGGGTACCACATCCGGGAGGCCGGCTCCACTGCAGTGCAGGAACTGGCATTCACCATTGCGGATGGGATCGCGTACACCCAGGCCGCTATCGACCGCGGGCTCAACGTGGATGACTTTGCACCGCGCTTTTCCTTCTTTTTTAATTCTCACCTGGATTTTTTTGAGGAAATTGCGAAATTTCGGGCAGCACGCCGCATGTGGGCCAAGATAATGAAGGATCGGTTCAAGGCCAAGAATCCCCGCTCGTGGTGGCTTCGTTTCCACACGCAAACCGCTGGTTGTTCCCTGACCGCCCAGCAGCCGTACAATAACGTGGTAAGGACGGCCCTCGAAGCACTGGCGGCGGTACTGGGAGGAACCCAGTCACTTCATACCAATTCACTTGATGAGGTGCTGGCAATCCCCACCGAGGAGGCCGCAACGATTGCGCTGAGGACCCAGCAGATCATTGCCGAGGAATCAGGCGTAGCCAACACCATTGACCCCCTTGGCGGGTCTTATTTTGTGGAGGCCCTGACAAATCAGATGGAGGAGCAGGCCTTTGAAATCATCCGGAAAATAGATGACATGGGCGGAATGCTGTCCGCCATTGAAAAGAATTATCCCCAGCAGGAGATAGCCGATGCCGCATACCACTATCAACGGCAGATCGATGAATTGGACCGAACTGTGGTGGGAGTGAACAAATACGCGACAGATGAAGATATTCCCGTTGAAATCCTGGAAATAGACGAAGAGCTCGAACGGATCCAGATGGAAAAAACCCAACGGATCAAGAACGACCGGGACAACAAGAAGGTCACCGACGCATTGGAAAAAGTGGGGGATGCCTGTTCCGGGACCACAAACGTGATGGAGCCGATTATTCAAGCGGTCAAGGCGCACGCAACGCTTCAGGAAGTGTGTGACGTCTTTCGCCGGGTTTATGGGGAGTACAGAGATCCGGGAATATATTAAGCTTTCGCCAGACATACGGCACAGGGCGTAAGAAAAGTGGAGAGGGGAAAGTTTATGAAGCGCGAACGGAAACTGAGAGTGATGGTAGCGAAGCCGGGCCTGGACGGACATGATCGGGGCGCCCGTATTATTGCCAGGGCATACCGTGACGCGGGCTTTGAGGTGGTCTATACCGGCCTTCATCAGACCCCTGAAGAGATCGTTGAGGCGGCTATACAGGAAGATGTGGATATGCTGGGGCTCTCCAGCCTCGCAGGCGCACACATGTATCTTTTTCCCCGTGTCATTGAACTGTTAAAGGAGAAAGGGGCGGAGGATATTGT
>QMLQ01000079.1 GCA_003646815.1 Deltaproteobacteria bacterium
AGTCCACCGATGATATTCAAAAGTGTACTCTTTCCCGAGCCCGACGGTCCAGCCATGGCAGTAAACTCCCCGGCCGCCAGAGTCAGATTGACGCCGCGCAGGGCACGGGTGACAATCCCGTCCTGCCCGTAGTCTTTTGTAAGATCCCGGGTTTCTATGATGTCATCCATACTTTTCTCCCATTATTTTCTCTCATCGCAAAGTATCCACAATATTGATCCGGGCAGCCCTGCGCATAGGAACAAGGCCGAGCAACAAGGTCGCTGCCAATACGGCAACGGCAGAATTGAAAAAAATGCCGAACGAGAGCTTTGTATACATTTTGCTGGAAAGCGCAAACCCGGAAATGTTCACGCTCTCTCCCATGATGGCGCTCAGATTGATGCCGTAGAAGTGGCCATACACCACAGCCAGACCTCCAAAAAGGATCCCGACACCACAACCAATCAGACCCAGGTAAACGGTCTCAGTGAACACCTGCAACTTGAGCCGCCGTGCCGTGGTACCCACCGCAAGGAGCATGGCAAATTCCCGCTGCCTTTCCAGGACCGACATGGACAGGGTATTAAAGATGGTGAAGAGAATCAGAAAGATCAAAATCCCTTGGAAGATCAGGTTTGACCCCTTGTCCATCTTGATGTAGGTGGCAACATCCGGCATCACCTCCTGCCAGGAAAGAACCGATATGGGCCGATCATCCAACCGGCCCTTGATCCGCTTCATGACCTGCTTTTGATCGCCTGGATCCTTGAGAATTACTCCCATCTGAGTGGCGCCTCCCCGGGGAAGATGAAAGAGTCGCCTGGCAAAATTGATGGGCATCTGGATGACATATGCATCGACTTCTTCGGAGCCGGTGCGGAAGATTCCTTTCACCCTGCAGAGTTCTTCCACCAGGGTGCCGCTTATATCGTTTGTTGCGATAACGAGTTTTTTTCCCACCGCCAGGTTCAAGCGCTCGGCCATCTCGCTTCCCACCACCACCTGGGGGTTGTCCTTCGGTTCAATGTATTTTCCCTTGATTATGTTTCTGGCCACTGGAGAGCTGGTCTTCTCAACGGCCGGTTCCACTCCCATGATGGCCGCTGCCATATTGCCTGCACCCGACTTGACAATGCCCTGCCCCAGAATCACCAGTTTTGTCTCTTCCACCGCAGGCCACTTTTCCACATGGGACCTCAACCGGGAAGGTACGGTTATCCAAAGGTCAACCGACGGGGCCTCCCGGTATTCGGAATGCTCCAGGGTGATGTGGCCGGACTGGATGCGTACCATCTGTTCGATCATTTGTTCGTACGCCCCTTCGGCCAGAGCAATGAAAAAGATCGCAAAGGTCAAGCCGAGTGCTATGGAGCAGACCGTGATCAGGGTTCTTCTCTTATTTCGCCATAAACTGCGCCACGCCAATCGTATGATCATTCCCATATCTCCAGTGATCTCAATTCACACCCTTGCCATTGCCTTGACCGGATCCAGCCTCGCCGCTATGGCTGCTGGATAGAGCGACGCAATCAAAGAGATAAACCACATCATGAGTATCGGTGAAAGGATGGTCTTCAGGCTGATGGTGGCCCGCCAGACCGGGTCAAAAGCGATGCCCGAAACGCTTACGGCGGCATCTCCCGGGATGAATATGCTGGTGTCCAACCCCTTATGCATAAAAAAAAGGCTGAGACCAATACCGATGATCCCCCCTATCACGGTCGATACCAGACTGAGGGCAAAGGACTCGGCGGCCACATCGCCCAGAATGCGCCACGGAGAAGTTCCGATCGCCTTCAGGATCCCGAATTCCCTTATTCGTTCAAATGTGGACATGAGCATGGTGTTCATAACGCCAAGAGCTGCCGCCAGAAAAAAAATCATACCGAAAAGCCACATACCGGCGTCAAAAAAGTTGACCATGTCCGACAGGGCAGGCATGAGCTGACGCCACGATTTAACGTCGGTGCCCGGGGCAGCAGCCGCAGCAAGCTGCTCCAGCGCAGCCAGGGAAACTGCTCCCCTGGTGTTGAGCGCGATTTCGTGTATCCGGCCGCCGGACACAAAAAGCTCCTCGAAATCCTGACAGTGCATGATGGCCGCGTCCCGATCAATCCGGTCTCCCGCGGCCTTCAGGATACCCCTTACGGTAAACAGATCGTTGCCCAGTGATCCATCGGCTGCCTGGACCACAAGCACCACCTCGGAACCGATTTTGACATTCAGGGATCTGGCCAACTTTCTGCCCACGACGATCTCTTTTCTCGGTACGGAGCCAAGATACCGACCAGTTGCAACATGTTCGGCCAGATCGAAATACTTTTTTTCCATTGCGGGGTCCACTCCCCAAAACAAGGCGCCCGCGGACTTGTTTCCACAGGCCACGAGGCCGTACCCGTAGCTTCTTGCCACACCATAGATACTCCGGCTCCCCAATCGTTCCATAATCCCGGTCGGGTTCTTCACCACCTTGTACATGGAATGATCCACCAGGTACCGGGGAGCATGGATCTGCACCTCTCCTGTCACCATATTGGTGACGTTTGATATCAGGTGCTTCACCATGCCGTCCATCAGGCCGTATGAAGCAATGAGAACGGCAACGTTCAGGCTGATAGCCGCCACGGTAATCATGGTCCGCCTCGGGCTGCGCCAGATATTGCGCCATGCGAAACGAAATACCTTCATGATTCCATCCCTCTATCGCCTCAAGGATCGAATGGAGAATGTCCGGGCCGGCAGAGCAAGATCAAAAGTCATTTTCTCGTACGTGATCTCTGTCATCTCGTGCGGTTTATCCTCGGGAACAATCCGCATGATCCTGGGAAGCGTCCTGTTCCCGAGCGGTCCAATATCAGAAAAGTACATGGTTCTTACCAGTTTCATCTCCTCGTCATAATACAGGATCTTGAGAGGGAGATAGTCGCCGGACCTGACCACAACAAGGACTTTGCCCCACACCACTGGTGCATCAGGCTTGGGGAGGCAGGTGACCTCCAGGATTTCCCCTTTGTCCCGTTTGCCGCGGAAGGTCAGTTCAAAGGTATAGTCTTCCGCCATCCGGCTTTCCTTCACCAGGTCATCGTTGGTGAAATGGGATCCCATCCATGAGGCGCTCATCATTGAAGAGGGAAGCTTGATGATCCGATTGACCTTGGGCAGGTAGTTCCAGATATCGTTCCCCACCCGCAGGGTTGCGGTTCCTTTCTCTTTTTTCGGCGCCAGGATCCGCATCAGCGATTTGTCCTTGCCCTCGCTCCACCATTCCACCTTGAGGGTCCTGGTCCAGTGGACGGTGACAATCTTCATGGTCATAATGCCCTTGCTCGACTTTCCTCGAAAGAGATCGTCAACCCTGTCCAGGATTTTCCTGGCATTGAGGGTCTGTTTCGCCGGACACGGAGAAACGGGCACCATGAAAAACAAAAGAAGCCACAGAAGAACGATTCTTTTGATCGATGATCCTATGTTCAATTGCATGAATACTCCTCTCGCACTGTCGATGTATGGGGTCATGAAACCTTTTGAGACAACCCGCGAAGAAGGACCGGCAGGAATCCCTTGAACATTTGAGCAGGATCGAACTCCGGGTCAAACCAGGCCTGAAGGAGGAGCGCGTCCCATGCGCCCACCACAACAGACGCTACAGCCTCCGTGTTGACCCCGGGTTGGAATTCTTCCCTTTCAATCCCTTCTTGAATCAGTTGTGAAACCAAGCCCCGGAACGTACTGTAGACCATATGAAAGTGATCCTTCAATCGCTCGCGCAGCGCCGGAGACCCGGAAGCCGATGCCGCCCAGAACTCCATGAATGGAACCATTTCACTGTTAAAGAACATATTCGGTAAGTCAGGGTTTAAACCGGAGGAAAATTCTCCAGGTAAACCGTCTGAACTCGTTATTTTCTTTGCAGATGTTGCCGGAAGCACACAATTGTATGAAAACCTAGGCGACAGGATTGCACACGAATGTGTTGTTGAAAGCCTCAATTCCGCTTCGAGATTGATAAAAGAACATAATGGTGTTGTGGTTGAGGTAATCGGTGACGAGATCATGGCTTATTTTGAGAACCCGCTGGAAGCGGTCAACTGTGCGTGTGATTTGCAGAAGCATTTCAAATCTACAGCAACATCACACGGACATAAGATCAACCTCCGCATCGGGTTTCACAATGGGCCTATCGAACTGGACAAGGGACATCCCTATGGGGATACGGTAAATATTGCAGCACGGCTTGCCTTTTTGGCCAAAGGTGGACAAAGTGTCACCACGGTAGAGACCGTTGATAAACTTCCCAAATACAGAAAAAGCATGTGCCGGCCATTCGGACGGCTTGAAGTAAAAGCGGCTTCTTGAAAGCCGTGATGGAGCTATTGCGATTCAACCGGCTTCAAAATCAGTATACCTTCCTTGTTTTTTTCCGCCTGAGGTCGATCGGGCCAGGCCGGATGGAAACCTTTTCCCAGGTAAAGCGGGATCTGATCCCGGAAGTGGGGACTTTTGAGTTGCCCGGATTCCCCGGTGGGAAGCACATGAAGCGCATCCTGTATGTTTGCAAGGTCAACGATCATCCGTTGGGAAACCCCGTGTTCGGCATAAAAGGGCTTTTCATAGGGGTACTGTTTCTTGTTCACGGTCAGGTGGTTTCCCGGCACCGGGAAAGGTCCCAGGTTGAAGAGCCGGTCGAGAGGCTTCTTTTTTCCCAGCGGATGCTGAAAGGTAAGGGTGTGGATTTTTCCCCAGGCCCACTTTTCCATATCATCCCCCATCTTCTCCCGCAGTTCTGACATGGCCTGGGCCAGGCTCTTCTGCATGATATCTTCCATGGTCTCTTTTTCAGGCGTGTTGACATTGTCAAACCAGGGTGATGCGCCTTTTCTCACGAGCGCCCTGATGGCCCTCGGCGGAAACATGACGGTTTTCAGGTATTTTTGAAAGAGTTCTTCTCCCAGTTCATCCTTGAAGATATTGTCCATCATCTTCCGGAAGCTCACCTCGTAAATACAGGCCGCTGCACTCTCTTTGCCCATTACAAAATTCCATCCATCAAGAATTTTGTAAGCTTTTTTGAATCCCTTCTCCCCTGTGCGTTTCTTCAGAACTTCCAGAAATCTCGGAGTAAGTTCCGAGGCTAACAGGCAATAGGTGTCATGCTGTATCTTCTTAAAATCCTCAACCGTCAATTTCTTTTTTGCCTTGAGAAGGTGGCGAATGCGGGTCACCCGGTCCATGGGCTCCCAGTAGTGGCCAATGAGGTATGGGTAGTCGTTCCCTGCCACCTTGTTATTGGAGGTATTGATAAAGCCCGCTTCAGGATTCAGGAGATGGGGCCGTTGATCAAAGGGGACATATCCCTTCCATTCATATTCCCCGGTCCACCCCGGCACCGGCAGCATGCCGTCCCCTTTTTGGCGTATGGGAACTGTGGCGCAGCACCAGTACCCGATGTTGCCCTCCCGATCGGCAAACACCCAATTCTGACTGGGAAGCTCCCAGTAAGCAAGGGCATCGGTGACTTCCCGCACATTGCGGGCCGTCATAAGCCTGTACCCTGCTCTTCCCGGCTGGAGGCCCTCACTGTACGCCCATCTCTGGGAAATGGTTTCCCTGCCGCCGTTCTTTCCCGGCTGGCTCACCACAGGACCGTGGCGGGTCAAAAGGATCTCTCTTTTCACCGGGTCGCCGCCTTTTACCTTGATGGTCTCTTCAATTATTTTCATATCCTCCCAGTGATTTTTGTACCAGTACTGGTGCGGATTCGCGGGATTGACCTTTTCAATATAAAAATCCACATCGTCAACCATGACGTTTGTAACGCCCCAGGCAACATCCCGGTTGTGCCCGATAGGAATGCCGGGAACTCCAGGGACTGCGAACCCGGACACGTGGATGGTGGGACAGTCCAAGCTCACTTCCCACCAGAAGGAAGGGTTCGTGAGGGAAAGATGGGTGTCATTGGCCAAGATTGGTTTGCCGTTTCGGGCCTTCTTTCCGGAGACAACCCAGTTGTTGCTTGCGGCGCCCACGGGAAAGCCGATCATGCTCCTTACCTTTTCCGCAACCCTGAGCGGGAGGTCTGCGGATGTTTTGATAGTTTCATATCCTTTGGGAACGATGATGGGCCCGTCTCCCGGCCACGCCGGAAAGGCCTCCTTGAACTTTTCCTCTCCTACCTTCTTGAGGATCTTGCCCGCGGTCAAGTCAGTGGTAAACCCGCAGGATAATCCCCAATTCACCACCTTCAAGATGGCGAGGTAATCATTTTCCGTCCACTTCTCAGGCTTGTAGCGAAGCAGGGTAAACTCTATGGGCAGCCGATCGGAATGACCCGTGATGTACGCGTTTATGCCCCTTGCAAAGGCCTTGAACGCCGGTTCCAGGGCCGAGGGAAGTTCTTTTCTGACCCCGGCCGCATCCAGCATCCTGAAATATTGATCTGTTTCCACCAGGTCCTTGCCGAACAACTCCGAGAGGCGCCCCTGGCCCAGGTGCCGAAAGAAATCGATCTGCCAGAGGCGGTCCTGCGCCACTGCGTAACCGAACCCGAAAAAAAGGTCGGTTTCGTTTCCGGCGTAGATGTGGGGAACGCCATAGGTATCACGTATGATCTCCACCTTTTCATGAATGCCCTGTATTGATACTTCGCCTGTCAGTTGCGGCAGTCTCTTTTTCAGGGTATGCTGAAACCAGAGATAGCCGGAACCCGCGCCGACAATCAGGATACCCGCGATAACGCACACAATAATCAGGAACCATTTTTTCATCGCTCATCCTCCAATTGAGAAGTAACCACCCGGGAAAACCTTCCTTATTTAACCTATCCTCGCAAGAAAGGTGTTTGCATTCTTCTGAAAACCAGCGGGTCAATATCAAAATCCCAAGTCCCAATGCCAAATCAATGACAAATGTCAAATGCCAAAATGAAAGCGAAGTCCGCACTGCAGTGCGTTGCTCTTTGGCTCGGTCCTATCCCAGACAGGTAAACAGGATCTGCTTTGTCATTGAGACATTTGAGCTTTGACATTTGTCATTTCCGGTTTATCCGGGTTAGGCATTTGGATTTTGTCATTTGGAATTTTTGCCTGACAGAAATTTTTGCAGCTGCCTCTTGTAATACTCTCTATTATCCTTTGCTTTGGAAATGGCCTCCTTGATCGTCTGAACGGCCTCCTGCTGGTAGCCGTTCACGTAATAGGCCTCGGCGAGAGTGTCGAGGTAGACGGGTGAGCGCTCGAAAGACACCGCTTTCTTAGCAAACACAAGGGCGCGTTTCCTATCTCTGATTCCCGGATCATCCGAGGTTGCAAGAAGCCAGGCCAGGTTGTTTAAAGATACCGGCCGGTCCGGGTCCAGTGCAAGGATTTTTTCGTACACTTCTTTGGCTTTTCCGTAATCCTCCATCTTGTGATAGAGCATTGCGAGATTTTCATAGAGGCTGAGATCGGCGGGGTTTTCGCTTACCTGTTCCTGCAGGGCATTTTCAAGGGCTGCATACGTCATTTTCTGTTTCAGTGGGCTGAAGTTCAGGAGATAGCCCAACGCCAGCAGGAATAAAATAAACACGGAAAAGCAGATTGTCACAAATCGATTCTGCCTCTTCAGGAGGGATGGTTCCCTCATAAAACGAATGAGGTAGTCGACCCGTTGCCGGATGCTGAAGTGGTGCCAGCTCGGCACATCCATGCTCTTTCCGCTCAACAGGGCAATTTTTTCCAGGGAACTGATGGTGTATTCCGGAGTCCCCATTATCTTTGCCGAATAAAGATCAGCTTGACGCTCAAAATTTCGCATAAAGAATCCCATGACGTACCTGAAATAGATGATCAGGCTTAAAAGCATGGGAACAGAAAGGGCAAAATAAAAGAGGTTGCTCCCTTCAGAATGACCGGTGGAAAAGAACTTCATAAAGAACGGGCGCGTGGCCAGGAAATAAAAATAGAAGTCAAAAAATCCGAAGGCAAGGACGACATATCCTATCAGGAACAACATATAGAAGAGGAGATGGCGGTACCTGGCATGCCCCATTTCATGGGCCAGGACCGCCTTCAACTCTTCGACCGTGAGTATTTCAAAAAGAGAATCGGTAACCAGGATATAGCGGTAGCGCGCTACTATCCCCATAATACCCGCCGTCATCATCCTTCCTTCAAAGAGAGGCCATCGCAGGAGGCTTCGGTACCGAAAGCCCTTTTCCCGGAGAAAAGACTCCAGTTCCATGGCCTTGGGCGTATTTTCCAGTGATTTGCACCCCCACCATGACTGGATAAATACGGGAAGTATGACCATGAGCATGGAAAGAAAAACAGCGAAGAAAAGGATTTGACCGCTCATGGTGTTGAAAAACCCGGCAGGTTCACCCCAAGGCGTCATATTCAGGATATCATAAATCAGAGAGAGGATGATCCATGGAAAAAGAATGGGAAGATTCAAACGGGCATTTGAAATGATGTACGCTTTCCTTGAGATGCTGATCCCGAAAAGTTCCCGGTAAGCAGGGACGGCAAAATACCAGATGGTACAGAGAAACCCAAAAAAAAGAGCCATTGCCAGGAGTCCCTGCAGGACACTGAATGCCTTGAACCCCGGAATATGCAGTAACCAGTACTTCAGATTAAACAGAAGCGTGATCAGGGAGAAGAGAAAGATGGCAAGGACAGACAGGGCCCCATGGGCCCGGTGATACCGGGCGGTTAGTCGTCCGTCATTTCCGCCACCCTCCCGGGAATCTCGCCGTATCCTTTCAAATACCCTGTTGCAGTAAAGGGCGAAGCCGGCCCAGGAAAAAACGATCATACCTGTAGTGAGAAAAAGAGAATTCTCAGGGCCTTTTCCGGGATAACTGACGCTGAAGACGAGGAGAACAACGATAAAATAGATGATGTGGTTGAACAAAGATTCTCCTACTTGGCGGCCGCCTTCTTCGCTTCAATAAACTCCAGCTGCCCGCCCCCTGGCGTCACCGAAGGATCACCCTCCAGTTGGATGGATACGCCATAGCGCGACTCAAGTTCTGAAAGCTCCCTTCGCTTCCTGTTTTGAAGATACGTAGCCACGTCCAGAGGAAGAATGCCCTTGACCTGCGTGATTCCTTCCTTCGCCAGCCCCATCCAGATACGCCGCAGGAATGAAAGCGATCGTGCCTCCACCGAAAGGACCAGCCCCCTCCCCTGGCAATACTGGCAAGTCTGGTAACTCCGGGATTCAATGGAAGGCCTGAGCCGTTGCCGTGACAGTTCCAGGAGCCCGAACTTTGAGATGTGGGCCAGGTCAATCTTGGCACGGTCCTTCTTTGTTTCTTCCCGCAGGATTCTTTCAATCTCCCGGATATGACTTTTGTCTTTCATGTCAATGAAATCGATCACAAACAGCCCGCCTATATCACGCAAACGCAGCTGCCGGGCGATTTCAACTGCGGCTTCCTGGTTGGTATTGAAGGCGGTGCCCTCCACATTCTTGCTGCCTCTCCCCCTCCCGGAATTGACATCTATGGAAATCAGGGCCTCGGTGGGATCAATGACAAGGGATCCTCCTGATTTCAAAGGAACCACATTGCTATAGATGGTTTCAATCTGCTGTTCGATATGGTCACTTTCAAATATGGGCCGCTTTTCCTTGTAGAGTTTCACCCTTCTCTGGTAGCGGGGAGAAATGATCTTCATGTAGTCCTTGATCTTCCCGAAGGTCTCCTTGTCATCCACAAGGATTTCCGTTACATCACTGGTAAAATAGTCCCGGAGCGTCCTGAGCCAGATATCCTGTTCCTTGTGAATAAGAGAAAGGGGGGGCGCTTTTTTCACATGCTTCTTGATGTTTCGCCACATCCTCAGCAGCCTGTTCAAGTCCCTTGACAGCTCCCGTTTGCTCTGTCCATTGGCCGTGGTGCGCACAATGTACCCGATTTCATCAGGCAGTTTCAGCTGGCTCATAATAGATTTCAGCCGAGTTCTTTCTTCCTCGTCTTCAATTTTTCTCGATACCCCGCCCCCACTCCTCCCGGGTGTGAGGACAAGATAGCGGCTGGCAAGGGAAATATACGTGGTCAGATGCGCCCCCTTGCGCCCCGGCATTTCCTTTGTAACCTGCACAAGCAACTCCTGCCCCTTCTTGGCAATTTTCTTGACAGGAGGAGATCCCTGGTCCTTGGAGGTATCTACCGGGGTCATGTAATACTCGGGATGAATTTCGCTCGCCTGGAGAAACCCGTTCTTGTCCGTGCCGATATCGACGAAACAGGCCTGCAGGCTGGACTCAACCCGTGCCACCACCCCCTTGTATATGTTCCCAATTTTTTGTTCGGCTGTTGATGTCTCTATGAAAAAACCGTCGAGTTTTCCATCTTTTACAATAGCAACCCGGTATTCTTCCGATTCCAGTGCATTAATGAGCATTCTTGTTGTCATGATCTTACGCTGCTTTCCTTCCGTGTTGGTTGAAGTGTTGGTGTGCCTGGTACATGAAAGTCCTGATAGCTGCTTCCCTGCCCGGCTGAATACTGGCATCGTACGGAGTGTCAAGGTACGGGATATCCAGTTGTTCCATCATGGGCTTGATAATGGATGACGTGATGGTGCTCGGCATGCAGGTGAACGGATAAACATTGACCACGCCATTAAATCCTTCCCGCGCATATTCTACGATCCCCGGGATACTCAAACAGGCCTCGGTTCCCGCATCAAACGAAAACAGATCATTTTCCCTCAGGACTTCCTCCAGATGGCCAACTTTGTGATCCCGAACGATACCGATCTGGGCCGCAAGCCGATCATAGACCTTTTTCTGCCTGAATTCCTGGTAGTAGAGCTCGCTTCCGTACCCGAATATTTTCTTCAGGTGCTCTTTCATGAGGCCGAACCGGAGCTGTTTCATGCTCAGCCGAAAGGCTATTTTGGCGTCCCGGAGCCGGTCATAGGAAGTGTAATTCATCCACTCCGCAATTGACGCGTTTACCACTTCCCCCCCGTATCGCTCAAGCAGTCTGATAATATCCTGGTTGGCATGCACGTGGGATCGTACATATATTTCTCCCACCATGCCGATAAGTGGTTTTTTTGGGATAGCCGGATCCACCAGATCCTTTCCTTCCTTGATAATGATTTCCATCTCGTCCAGGATTTGATCAAATTTCTTCCCTGGGCCGTATTTTTCAAAGGCATCTTCCATCCGATGCATGGAGTGCTCAATAAAGGCATCCGTGCTGCCCGGTTCCCTTTCATAGGGCCGTATTCTCCAGAGCAAACGGTCCAGGATGTCGGCAACCACCACGGAGAAATAGGAAGACCGCCTGAGGTCGCTTACCCGTTCACTGTCAATAAGGCCTGAGAGGGAATAGCCGTCATCCGTGGTGAGAGAGCCAATTTTCAGCCGATTAAGATCAGGCAATGAGTCCAGGATGATCCTCTGGTATTTATTGTACATACCGAACCGGCACGGGCCGCTGGATTCGGGCATGAAGTAAATATAGTCGTCCGGATCAAAAGCCTCACCCAACCGCTCCTTCTCCTTTTTCATAAAGTAAAGGATATCTCCCGTGGTAATCTGGCAGGGATAACACTCTTTTCCCGAGGTATATTCCTTTCCAAGATCAAGCCCTTTATAGGTGTCCATCACCTTCGCCTGGATACCGAATCCCCGAAACGTCGCTGCCAGCAAATGGCCTCCTATCCTGTTCATCTGGGGAATCAGGAAGGTCCTTTCCTTGAGGCTGAACTTTCCCACTGTTTTATTGAGCGACTTGAAACTTACCACTTTCTTCGATTCCATAACCATTCCCATAAAAAGAACAAGACCTATTTACCAAAATACTCAATTCGCCAATCCGACTTTTCTTTCGGCATCCCGCCGCAATTTCTGCATGCTGTTTTCTATTACATTCTTGTATGCCTCGAGCCGGGTCATAACCCCGGCCACTGCGCTGTGCTCATCCAGTTCCAGGATCAAATAGGGATCATCTCCCATGATGTGCTTGTAAAAATGTTCAATAAAGGAATCAGCTCCGCAGCTGAAATTAGTCAGGTGGAGGCCGAAATAATTCTCATGGGCCACTGTATATTTTGCCGTGCGGAGGATCTGTGCTCCCAGGCCCCAGTACATGGAGGGGAAATCGGAGAGATCAACGGCGGACGAATCAATAAAGTCCATGGGAAGAGCCACCAGACCGAGTTTCGCCAGGTTCTGCCCCAACCGGAGGTTCAGCCGCTCGTCATACAGGTTGTAAGGCCGCCCTGTTACCAGCAGCACAGGCTCAAATGCTTTCACTTCCTGGAAAATCTCCAATCCCTTCCGGATAAGTTCTTTTTTGAACTG
>QMLQ01000080.1 GCA_003646815.1 Deltaproteobacteria bacterium
ATCAACCCGTTGGACAGCAAAATGATGGCAAATATCATCGCTGCGGAGGCCCTGGCGGGCAGGGATAATTTCTGTATGAATTACCTGAAGGCATTTCGCGCGGGAAAATTCGAGTTCTGATTACTCATAAGGCTTGTCACTTAAATTGAACAAGACATCGTTTTCCCAGTAGCACTGTTCCAACTTTTCCTGGTGCTGTTTTAAGGCATCCCCTTGCCGGCTGGCAAGTTCATGGACCAGGTAATTGATGAGGCATGACAATGGTGTGGGGCTGCCCAGATAGGGAATGTTCTTGGAAGGGGCAACCAGCTGGTAGTCGGCAAATTGAAGTACGGGACAAGAGGCGCCATCGGCGATGACCACCAGGGTTTGCCCCAAGTGTTTAACAAGTTTGCCCAATCGAATCAGCTCGTTTGGGTAACGGGAGGTGGTGATGATAACTGCGACACTTTCTGCCGGGGCAATGACCAGCCAGTCGATAGTGGTGCGGTCGCTTCCCTTCATTATCCGAATGTTTCCCCGGATTTTAGTCATGGCCCAACCCATATAATAGGCCAATGTATATGAAAGCCTTGAACCAATGATGTGAATTGGAACACGACGGTCTAAAACCTCCACTACCGAGTCCATTTTCTCGACGTCAAGGGAGCTGTATAGCTGCTGGAGATTGTCGATCTCATCAGAGATTGTGCGCCTGAAACGCAGCGCACTGGGTGCCTTCATGTCGGAGATATCCAGCCTGTCCAAAAGGGTAAGATCCGTATCCACAAAGTCCCGCAACGCCTGCTGGAAATCACTGTAGCGATCGTAACCGATACCGGCTACAAAACGCACCACCGTAGCTTCACTGACTTCGCAAGCCTCAGCTAATTCCTTGATAGTCATGAACACCGCTTTTCGGGGTTGAGATAGTATATACTCTCCCAAAACGCGTGCTTTCGGCGTTAATGCATCGAGGTTTTTCGTTATTGTATCCATGAATGGGTGAATCTTAGGATCTGACATCATAGCCACCTTTCTAATAAAATATTTATAATCAAAAAAAATATTTTATTCAATCAGAATTCAAAAAAACCAATCCCATTGCTACTTCTTGTTACTATAGCTTAGGACTATTTTTAAGTGTTGGTATATATGATCTAACCTGTTCAACATATTAATGATTAATACTTATAAGAATCGAAGCTGCACCGTTTATGTTCAAGAATGGAAATATTTATCTAGTTCGTAGGGGAAAATTGTCAGGGGTTGATTTTCTCTTGACATAAAATATATCATATGTAAGAAAAGTTATCAACGGGAAAAGATGTTTTAACCCGCTTTTCTCACGGGCCTTCGTAGCGAGGTGGTGGAGGGTCCCATGGGTACAAGGCGCGCGAAGAAAAATGGATGAAGGCGTACTATCAGTAGGTCGAAATCATTTTTCAAGCGCAACGCAGGAGCCATGGGGCTATCCGCCGCCACAGTAGATTGCCCGTGAGAAATGCGGGTTAATGCCGATGTTTGGATTTTATGAGACTGCCGAAAGGAAACGATTATGAAACTGAGCGGATTATTTGGCGGACAGTACAAGCCCCTTTCTGAAGAAGACATCAAGACCATCCACGACGCATCTTTGACAATCCTCGAAAAAACTGGTATCAGTTATGAACACGGCCTGGAAGAGACTGTTGCCATGCTTGAAAAAGCCGGGGCAGTGGTTGATCGGGACGTATCACGCATTCGCTTTCCCCGTACGTTGATTGTGGATCAGGCAGCCAAGGCACCCGAGCAGGTGGTGCTTTATGGCCGAGCAGATGGGAACGATCTGGATCTCACCGAAAACAAGGTCTACATGGGAACCGGAGGGGCCGCTATCAATGTCCTGGACTTAGAAACAGGCACTCGACGGCCATCAACGCTTAAGGATATTTATGAAATCGGAAGTCTTGTGGATCGCTTAGACCATATTCACTTTTATGTGCGGTCGTGTATCCCTACAGATATTCCTCCGTCGAGCTATGATGTGAATGTGTTTTATGCCTGCATGAAGGCTACTGCTAAACATGTTATGGCGGGAGTAAATGATCTAAAGGGCCTTCATGACGTCATTGAATTGGCTTCCATGGTGGCATCCGGTAGAGAAAAACTCAAAGAGAGGCCGTTTATTTCCATCATTACATCCTTTGCTATCAGCCCGTTGAAGCTTGACACCTCAATGACCCTCGTCATGCAGGAATCAATCCGGAACCGGATCCCGGTGGCGCTTTCGGCAGCGCCAATGTCCGGATCTACCTCTCCGATGACTATGGCTGGTACCCTGGCGCAGCTCCATGCAGAACAGCTCGTCGGCATCTGCATCTCCCAGCTCACCAACCCCGGCGCCCCCGTGCTCTATGGTGGCATCCCCGGCATGGCCAACCTGAGATCAATGGGTTACTTGGGCGGGGCTGTGGAGTGCGGCATGATGAACGCGGCTATCCACCAGATGGCTCAACACATCAAGGTGCCCAACTACAACTCCTCAGGCCTTTCTGATTCAAAACTACCCGATGCCCAAGCCGGGTGGGAAAAGGCGCTTACAGTCGTCTTGGCAGCTATGGGTGGTTCCAATTATGTCCACCATTCCGCTGGGATGCTCGAATCAATGCTGACCGTGGCTTATGAACAATTTGTCATGGACGACGAAATCATCGGCATGTGCTGCAAGGTTCTCAAGGGCATTGATGTTGACGCCGAGCATCTGGCTATGGAAGTGATAGACACGGTAGGCCCGGGAGGCAACTTCATGATGTCGCCTCACACTATGGCCCATATGCGGAAGGAGTACTTCCAGGGAAACGGGGTAAGTGATCAGAAGAGCTGGGAGCAATGGGAACAAGACGGGAGCAGAGATGCCCGTGAACGCGCGCGGGTCATTGCTCGTAGGATGCTTTTGGAAGAAAAGATATCCTATATTTCCGAAGAAACCGATCAGGTTATTCGAGAACGGTTTGAGATACTCCTCTGAGGGTGTCGGCGTCTCTGCATCTTGGAGCCGCGCATAAATTTCCTGATAACAGGCTTTTTCAACCGCCTTTTTTACGCTGATAGATTCCAAGGAGGTAGGCGATGATAAGCTATGACCATTTGACCAAGATCTATGGAGAAGGCAAAGACGCTGTTACAGCCTTGGAAGATGTTACATTCACCATTGAAAAAGGTGAAGTCGTTATTTTTCTGGGACCATCCGGATGCGGAAAAACCACAACCCTGCGATGCACCAACCGGCTGGAGTCAATTACCCGCGGTAAAGTCCTTGTCAACGGCCAAGATGTAATGGATATGGATGCCGTCGCACTGCGACGCCAAATGGGTTACGTCATCCAGGATATCGGGCTATTTCCCAATAAAACGATTGCTGAAAATATTGCTGTGGTTCCCAAACTTATGGGCTGGGATGCCAAAAAAATCGCTGAACGGGTGGATGAACTGTTGAGCTTGGTTCGCCTTGAGCCTGAACTTTTTCGGTCACGCTATCCTGCCGAACTTTCAGGCGGACAGCAGCAGCGTGTTGGAGTGGCCCGAGGGCTTGCCGCCGATCCTGAAATCCTCCTTATGGACGAGCCGTTTGGGGCAATTGATCCCATCAACCGGGAACAGATCCAGGATGAATTCCTCAAGCTGCAGGAACGTCTGAAAAAAACCATCGCTTTTGTTTCACACGACATTCACGAAGCTATAAAGATGGGGGACAGGATTGCCCTTTTCACCAATGGCAGGCTGGTTCAATATGACACGCCGGCAATGTTGCTCACACATCCCAAAAACAAATATGTAGCCGATTTCGTAGGGGCTGACCGGGCTTTGAAGGTCCTTGGGATCGTTTTGGCAAAGGACATTATCAACCCCAGACCGCGCAATCTTGTTAAAGGCGAAGATCCGGCCGGGGATGTCTTGAAAATGATTGAAGAGAAAGGATTGCGTCACGCCATTGTGATTGAACAGGGAAAACCCATCGGCTATGTGAGCCCTGAGAACCTCAAATATGAACAGGGCCATGTGAGAGACCTTGTAGAGAAGTATCCCATGCACATTTCCAAAAGAACACCGGCACGCGACATCCTGTCTTACATGCTTATGCTGGATCTCTTAACCTTGTGTGTTGTGGATGACAATGGTGACTTTATAGGAACCGTTACATATAACGATATCCAAAAAAAGGTTAAAGAGAGTTATACGAGTGATGTGGAAATGGATTAAGGAGACCTGATCATGATGGGTGTGTTGCATTTTATTGTGAAGAATTTACACCAGGTCCTTTTCTTGACGTGGGAGCATATTTTTATGGTTACTGTATCGCTGATTATCGCTATGGCGATCGGTGTTCCTTTGGGCGTTTTGATTACTAAAAGGATAACCCTGGCCAAGCGGGTAATCAATAGTGCTAATATTATCATGACTGTTCCTTCAATTGCACTGTTTGGCCTAATGATGCCGATATTGGCGCTCATCGGCCAGGGGCTGGGCAAGGTGCCGGCGATAATCGCCCTTGTGCTCTATAGCCAATTGCCCATTATTCGGAATACCTATGTCGCCATTAATAATGTCCCTCCTTCCTTGAGGGATGCCGGAAGAGGCATGGGAATGAATAGATGGGAACTCCTCAAGGAAGTAGAAATTCCTATCGCAGTACCGGTGATTATTGCAGGATTGCGCACGGCTGCAGTTATGAACATCGGCATCGCGGCGATTGCTGCTTATATCGGTGCCGGAGGTCTGGGTGTTTATATCCAACAGGGTATTGACCGAGTGTATCCGGAGATGATTATCAGTGGGGCCGTACTGGTTTCGCTTCTTGCCATCGTGATCGACGGTTTAATGGCAGGAGCGGAACATTTGTTAACCCCGAAGGGCATTCAATTGCAAAAGAGGTTAGCATAATGAAAAAGCTGGCTGCAAAGCTCTACAAAATTGTGCTCATATTCTTGGTCTTTGCTGCTGGTGTGGCCCTTGAAAAAACCGGCACAATCGCTTTCTTGATAGATCCTTATAATTATCCTGAGCTGATGCGACTGCTTTTTCAGCATTTCTATCTTGTTGCCATCAGTATGGCCATTGCAACAATTGCAGGACTTATTATTGGCATTGCCTTGACCCGCCCTAAGTTAAAAAAATACTCCGGTATTGTGATGTACATTGTGGGGTTAGGACAGACAATTCCATCCTTAGCCGTTCTCGCACTGGTCATGAGTTTTTTAGGGATAGGGACGAAACCGGCCCTTTTTGCTTTGACAATTTACTCCATATTGCCCATTGCAAGGAATACATTAGCGGGAATTCGGGCTGTACCCGTTTCTACCCTGGATGCTGCTAAGGGGATGGGCATGACGTCTATTGGAATACTTTTTGGGGTCGAATTACCTATGGCCATGAAGGTTATTCTAACCGGGTTCAGGGTGGCCTTGGTGATGAATATCGGAACAGTGGCATTGGCTTATCTTATCGGGGCTGGCGGAATGGGCGACTGGATTTTTTCAGGTATAGATATGATGATGACCGATAAACTTCTGGCCGGTGCTATTCCGGTGACCCTGATGGCCTTACTGGCTGATTTTCTCGTCGAGCTTTTGAGCGCTGTTCTTGTATCTAAAGGGCTGCGGTTGACAGAGGAATGAGCATGTGCGCGCGAAAAACCCGCCGGACATGCACTTGTCAAACAACAATCAATTTTAGAGGAGGGGAATCATGAAAAAGGGATTCAGAGCATTATTCATTTGTACTGTGGTAGTTTTTGCAACTTGTCTATGCCTGCCGGGAAGCAGTATGTCTGCAGAAAAGAAAATCGTTATTGGGGGCAAGAATTTCACGGAACAGTACCTGCTGCCTGAGCTTGCAAAGGACCTCTTGGAGAAGGCTGGTTTCAAGGTGGAACTGAAGACCGGTCTGGCCACAAATCTGGCTCGAAAAGCACTGGAGCAAGGTGAGATCGATTTCTATTATGAGTACACGGGCACTGCCTATACAGTCTTTTTTAAGCAAAAAGATCCCGAAATAATGAATGATTCTGTTAAGGTATATAGTTGGGTACGCGACAAAGATAAGAAAAATAGTTTAATATGGCTGGACCCGGTTCAGTTTAATAATACGTATACTCTGATGATGCAAAAGAGTGAAGCGCAGAAAAAGGGCATAAAGTCAATTTCGGATCTGGCTGGTTATGTCAATCAGCATCCGAAAGACCTCATTTTTGGTGTTGGAACGGAGTTTTGGGCAAGACCCGACGGTTTCAGGAAATTGATGAAGGACTATGGCTTCAGAGTTCCAGCAGGAAAGGTCAAGAAAATGTCAATTGGCCTGGCATACAGTGCTTTGAAAAATGGGCAAATTGCAGTGGGTATGGGTTTTGCCACAGATGGGCGAATTGCCGCTTTTGGATTTGTGAATTTGGTCGACGATAAAAAATTCTTTCCTGTATATAATCCGGCTCCGGTCATGCGCGTGAAAGTGCTGAAAAAATATCCAGAAATACGCAACATATTGAAACCGTTGGCAGATAATCTCAGTACCCCAGAAATGCAGGAAATGAACAAACGCGTAGACGTGGGGCACGAAGCTGAAGCGAAAGTGGCAAAGGACTGGTTGAGAAAGAAAGGATTATTGTAGTCTAGCTCGAAAAAGCGGGGATCTGATATGGTGCCCTTTATCGAACCAGTGAACAATGCCGGGGAGGAAGGTCCAGCCCCGGCATTGCTTACCGAGCGTGCCATCCGATTTATCCAAGAGCTGACATGGGAAAATATCCCTCCTGAAGTCCAGCACCAATCCAAGCGTTGTCTCCTTGACACCATCGGTGCAGCTATCGCCGGCGCACAAAGTCCTGTCGGTAGAATCATGGCGAAAATCGCCCGAACCCAGTTCCCTGGAAATGAAGCTACCGTGCTGATTCATGGATTTCGCTCGTCTCCTTCCGGGGCCGTGCTGGCAAATGGGTTCGCCGGCAATGCCCTGGACATTGATGATGGCTATCGCCTGGTCAAAGGGCACCCCGGTGCCTGCGTCCTGCCGGTGATACTGGCGGCGGCAGAACAGATGTCCCTTTGTACTGGTTCAGAATTTTTGACTGCTTTTGTTGTCGGTTACGAGATCGGCATTCGGGCCGGGCGGATTCGGCATGCCCGCTATAGCACGTATCATTCATCAGGAAGCTGGGGTGCGCTTGCTGGGGCTGCCGCCGCCGCTCGTCTTTTCGGGTTGGATGCATGCCAGCTGCGACACGCCATTGGAACGGCCGAATACCACGCTCCCATCGGCCCTATGATGAAGGGCATTGCTACACCATCCATGGGCAAGGACAGCATCGGCTGGGGGTCCATGGTCGCCATGCTTTCCGTCTTGATGGCCAAAGAAGGGTTTACCGGGATCGAGCCTCTATTTTCCGATACTCCCGAACCCGCGTGGATCAAATCCTTGGGGCATGAGTGGGAGATACTCAATCTCTATTTCAAACCTTACGCAGCATGCCGCTGGGCGCAGCCCGCGGTAGATGGGGTTTTAAAAGTGAAGAGGGAACATGACCTCTCACCTTTGTCGATCCGCAGCATTCGCATCCTGACCTTTAATGCGGCCTGCGCATTGAGCACCCGCCCGCCCGCCAATACCGAGGAGGCCCAGTATAACATCGCTTTTCCAGTGGCTGCAGCCTTTCTGGACGGCGAAGTGGGCCCGAGCCAAGTACTACCTCCTCGAATATTCGACAAGACCCTTCTGGATTTGGCCTCCAAGGTGACCACCGAGGTGGATGAACGTTTTGAAGCAGCCTTTCCCTCCAAGACATACGCCGAGGTGATCGTTGAAACCCAGGGAGGAGACTTTTTCCTGTCCGGTCGAATGGAGCCCCGGTGGGAGCCGCCGGATACGCTGCCTGCAGATAGTGAGCTGGAGGAAAAATTTCTCTGGCTAGTCGGTCCTGTTATCGGTGAGGAGAAGGCCCAGGATCTCATGGAGCGTATTTGGTCGGCAGACCGGTGGAGAACTATCGATCCCATATTTGATGGCTGTTTAGCAATAGACTCATGATATTTCCAACTGCGCATACCTTCTAACAGAAAGGGCTCAGGCAATGAAAGTGGCTGTATACCAGACCGATCCGGTGCTGCTTGATGTTAAAGCAAATCTCGAAAATACAATCCAAATACTTGAGGAAGCCAAAGCGCAGGATATCGATCTGGCCATTTTTCCGGAGCTTTCTCTGACGGGTTACTTTGTGAAAGAACGTTATCATGAAGTGGCGTTGCGTTTGGACTCTCCGCAAATCAATCAACTGGTTCAAGCCACAAAGGGGATGGCTGCTGTTGTGGGCTTTATTGAAGAGTCCCGCGCCATGAATTTTTACAATTCGGCATTGGTGGCCGTTGACGGTGAAATCCTGTTCACTTACCGCAAACTCAACCTGCCCAATTATGGGGTATTTGAAGAGCGGAAGATCTTCTCTACCGGCAAGCATGTCCGGGTCTTCAAACTTCATGAATTTACTATCGCGCCACTTATCTGCAACGACTTGTGGCATCCCTCCCTGCCATATTTGGCGGTTACCCAGAAGGCGGATATCTTCATCACCATGTTCAACTCCTCTCAGGGATCCATGGGAAATGAGTTTTCCAACATCGAAAGTTGGAACATCATCAATCGATTCTACTCTCGGGTATTTGGGGTTTATAACCTGTGCGCCAACCGGGTGGGCTGCGAGGTATTTGAAAACCTCGGCACGGACAACGGAGAATCGGAAGAGGCCGATTCGTCGAGTGCTGACGACAACCCGTTCCGTTTTTGGGGCGGCAGCGAGATTATAAACCCTTTTGGCCAACCAATTGCCACGGCTTCACTCTACGATACCGACGTGATTTTTGCGAATATTTCAAGAGAGCTCCTTCGCAAAAAACGCATTCTTTTACCTTATCTAAAAGGTGATGATCCCTATTTTACACATCGTGAGCTTACTAGAATACTTTTTGAAAAAAGTAGAAACTAACCGGTTCCCTGGGGGATGAGCATTAGAGAATTATAGACCAGTGCGAGGAGAAAGAACGATGGCATGATCGGTGCCATGGACGAAGTGGGAAAACAGTATCCCTACCCGCCTTCGAGCGGAGGAAAGAATACGAGGGTATCACCAGTGCGGAGCAAATGATCTTCAGACCGGTGGCGCCCGTTTACCAGGGTGACTTTTTTCACTTCCGGTGGGACCCGGAGCTGTGCCAACACGGTGCCCACCGGAGTCCCTTCCGGAATTTCCAGTTGACCGCTTGCCGGCAAACCGGCCAAATATTTCTTCATGGATGCGTAACTCTTTACCGTGATGATCATGTGCTTCCCCGGTTCCCCTTTTTTTGACTTCATTCTTCCAAATATCCGCAGAAAATGCTACGTTATTTTTTCAGAAACCGTACCTGTTCCAGGGCCACGGTCAGTCGAATAAAAAGGGCTTTTGCCGCAGACGCAAAGATCGCAGAGGATGATCTTTTTTCTGCGGTGCGTTGCTCTTTGGCCCATTCCTGTCCCAAACAGGTGAACGGGATATGTTTTATCATTGAGATATTGGGATTTCACTTGACATTTGAGCTTTGACATTTGTCATTTCCGGTTTGTCCGGGTTAGGGAGATAGATTATGGGATATATGGGCTCTATTTTGAGAGTGGATCTGACGACTGGAACCAGCCGTTTTGAACCGCTGAATAGGAAGAAGGCAAGAGATTTTATCGGCGGGCGGGGCTTGGGTGTGAGTTATCTCCTGGATGAGGTGGATCCAAAGTGCGATCCCCTTGGGAAGGATAACAAGCTCATCATGATGACCGGCCCCCTGACCGGAACCACTGCTCCCACCGGGGCGAGGTACATGGTCGTCACGAAATCTCCTCTCACCGGTGCGGTGACCTGCTCCAATTCAGGCGGGCAGTTTCCGGCCATGCTGAAAAGGACAGGGGTAGACGGTATTATTATCGAAGGGAGGTCTGCCGCCCCCGTGTATCTTTATGTAACCGAAGACGGCGCGGAATTGCGCAGCGCAGAGAGGGTGTGGGGGAAGGATACCCACCAGAGCACCGATCTCCTCCTGCGGGAGACAAACCAGGGAGCAAAGGTGGCCTGTATCGGACCTGCCGGGGAAAATGGGGTTCTTTTCGCGTCCATCATGAACGACCAGGATCGAGCCGCGGGCCGATCGGGAGTGGGCGCGGTGATGGGTGCAAAAAGACTCAAGGCGGTTGTGGTCAGCGGGAACAAAAAAGTTCCGCTTCACGATGAAGAAGCCTTTAAGTCCATTGCGCGGGAGTTTCTTGATCGGTTCAAGGCGGCCTCAAAGGAACAGCCGCCGGCACTTCGAACTTACGGTACGGCTATCACCGTGGTGGGGACGCAGAACATCGGGGTTTTTCCGACGCGCAATTTTCAGCAGGGTACCTTTGAACAGTGGGAACAGATCAGCGGGGAGGCCCTGACCGAGAAGTACCTGGTCAAGGCAAAACCCTGTTTCAGTTGCCCCATCGCCTGCGGCCGGGTAACCAGAATCACTGACGGACCCTTTCAGGGAGAAGGAGAAGGCCCTGAATATGAAACGGTCTATGCCCTGGGGAGCAATTGCGGGGTGGGGGACCTGGCTGCGGTGGCCAAGGCCAATTATATCTGTAACGAGATGGGCATGGACACCATCACCATGGGTGCCACCATTGCCTGCGCCATGGAGATGTATGAAAAAGGAATTATAAACGAGTCGGTAATTGGAAGACCTCTTCGTTTCGGGGACGCAGAAGGTTTGGTGGATCTGTGCCGTAAAACGGGTCTGCGGGAGGACTTTGGGGATGAACTTGCCCTGGGGAGTATGCGCCTGGCCGAAAAATATCACCATCCTGAGCTGGCCGTTGTATCCAAAGGGCAGGAATTTGCCGGGTATGATCCCCGGGGAGAAAAGGGTATGGGGCTTGCCTATGCCACTTCAAATATCGGCGCCAGCCACATGCGCGGTGATCCCGCCTATATTGAAATTCTGGGGGTTCCCACGCTTATCGATCCCCTGGCCCTTGAAAACAAACCCAAGTTGGTGAAGGACTGGCAGGATGTTTTTGCGGTTTTCGATTCCGCGGGAGTATGCGTGTTTTTTTCTGTCAGGAATCTGGTGACCCCCACAGAGGATATCAGGCCGCAGGGACTCCTTCGTCTCCTCAATGCGGCCACCGGCGCAGGATATGACCTGGTGGAATTGGTTCGTGCCGGGGAACGTGCCGTCAATGCGGAACGTGTCTTTATTAATGGTGCCGGGTTCACTGCAAAAGACGACACACTTCCCATGAGAATCCTGGAGGAACCGCTGCCCGATGGTCCGGCCAAAGGACAGGTCTGCGAACTTGACCGGATGCTTCCTGCATACTATCAGCTTCGCGGCTGGGATACCGAGGGACGCCCTGCTGACTTCAAGCTGGACGAGCTGGGGTTGAAATCCGTGGCTTTTTCCCGGGGCTGAACTGCGTGCTGCCCATGAGTCCGGAGAGTCTGGCATTTACCTATGGATTGAGTTCCGCAGTGGCCTGGGGGGCTGGTGATTTTACCGGCGGGTTTGCCACAAAGCAGAATAATGTGTTCTCGGTTATCCTGGTTTCACAGTTTGTGGGGGGACTTTTTCTCGTCCTGCTGGCGCTTTGTTTCGGTGAGCCGGTACCGGAACTTTCACGGTTTTTGCTTGGCGGAGTGGCCGGTTTCTGCGGTGTGCTGGGATTGGTTGCCCTCTACACGGGGCTTGCAAGGGAACGTATGGGGATTGTTGCTCCCGTTTCCGCTGTAGTAACGGCAATACTCCCGGTCATTGTGGCCCTGCTGACCGAGGGATTTCCCACTACCGTGCAGCTCTTTGGTTTTGGGGCCGCTCTAGTTTCCATCTGGTTCCTCTCCTATTCTTTTTCCGGTCCCGCGGTTCGGCCCGGTGAGATGTACTTCCCAATCCTCGCAGGACTGGGGTTCGGGCTTTTCTTTATCTTCATTGATCGTGCGATCGGCGAATCTGTGCTGTGGCCTCTGATCGGAGCGAGAGTCGCATCCGTTGGGCTGATGGCCCTGGTGATCCTGCTAAAAAAGGAACCCTTGTCTTCCACAAAAATCCAAATGGGTTTTATGATCCTGGCCGGGATTCTTGACGCCTCGGGAAACGCGTTTTTTGCGCTTGCAACCAAGCTCGGACGGCTGGATATTTCTGCCGTTCTTTCCTCTTTTTACCCGGCGGCCACAATTCTCCTGGCGTGGGTCATA
>QMLQ01000081.1 GCA_003646815.1 Deltaproteobacteria bacterium
CACGGCCGACTTCACTTTCAGATCAACCACCTCGCTCGATTCCCCGAAGAGGGTTCTTCTTTCTGAATGTCCGAGAATGACATGGGTACAGCCCACCTGCTGGAGCATCCGGCCGGAAATCTCGCCGGTATAGGCCCCCTTCATCTCCCAGTGCATGTTTTGACCCGCCAGGAATATCTTGGTCTCGCCGATTGCCTGTTTCACCGCCGGGAGACTCGTAAACGGAGGCGCAACCAGGACCTCCCGATCCGTATCATCCTTCAGACTGGCACCAATAGTCTGTACCAGCTTTACCGCATCCCCGATGTCAAGATTCATCTTCCAGTTCCCTGCTATGAGGGGCTTTCGCTCTCCCATCCCGCTTCTCCTCTCCACCACTTTTCCGCGAATTTCTGAAAAGCAATCTTCCTAGTCAAGTTGACAATCCATGACATTGCTTCCCTTCGCTCGCAATGACGACGTAAAATGAACATATTCGCTGGAAACTTCTTAACGGTCACAGGGAAGCCATGTGCAGGGCCAGGTCAACCATCCGGTTAGAGTATCCAAATTCATTGTCGTACCAGGAGAGCACTTTCACCATGTCCCCGATGGCCATCGTAGAAAGACCATCCACCGTTGAGGACACCCGGGTACCGTTAAAATCTGTCGAAACAAGTGGTTTATCACAAAAATCCAGGATACCCTTGAGATAGGTCTCAGACGCTTCCTTAAATGCGTTGTTTACTTCTTCCACCGTCACGGTTTTTTTTGTCTGGACCACCAGGTCCACGACCGAGACATTCGGCGTGGGCACGCGTATGGCCATACCGTTCAATTTGCCCTCAAGCTGCGGCAAGACCAGCGAAACCGCCTTGGCCGCCCCTGTGGTCGTGGGAATCATGGAAAGACCCGCAGCCCGTGCCCTCCGCAAGTCCCGGTGGGGAAAATCGAGCAGCCGCTGGTCCCCCGTGTAGGCGTGGGTGGTGGTCATCACCCCTTTCTCAATCCCGAAGCAATCCAGCAGGACCTTGCAGACAGGTGCCAGGCAGTTGGTAGTACAGGATGCATTGGAAACCACATGATGACGCTGAGGATCATATTCATGGTGATTTACCCCCATCACGAGTGTGATATCAGGGCCCTTGGCAGGGGCTGAGATAACCACCTTTCTTGCTCCTCCTTCGAGGTGCATTGAGGCTTTTTCCCGGTCCCGGAACAGGCCGGTACACTCGAAGACCGTTTCCGCCCCCGTGTCTCCCCATGGGATCCTGGACGGATCCTTTTCGGAATAGATTTCAATTTCTCTTCCATCCACAACAAGGGAATGATCAGTACTGGAAATTTCAGCGTCCAGGATACCATGCACAGAATCATATTTCAAAAGATGGGCAAGGGTCGCCGGATCTGTCAGATCGTTTATGGCCACAAATTCTATTTCATTGTTTCGATATCCGGCCCGGAATACCATTCTCCCAATACGTCCAAATCCATTTATTCCAACTTTCAACGCCATTGTTTCCTCCTCGTGCTTCTTTTCTTGTCATTACGGTTTCAGATCACTGCTGTCCAAAAATGGTATTTATTTTTGGACAGCAATGTTTCACGACAAAGTATACACCGTGGTCAGCGTGCCTGTATTTCCTCCGGAATTCAGTTGCAGGGCCATAAGGATGGCATCTTCACCCGTGTCGCTGTAATACTTCGCACGGCGACCGACTTCCCTGAACCCTACTTGCCTGTACAGTTTCCTGGCAGGTGTATTTGACGGCCGAACTTCCAGGAACACACAATCAATGCCTTCGCAGATACCTGCGGTAATCATTCTATCAATAAGCATCCTCCCGAGGCCCTCACCGCGTCTTTGAGGGTGGACCGCGATGTTCATGAGATGCAGTTCTCCCGCCAAAGCCCAGAAGCAGATATATCCCACAAGTTCCTGATTATCAGTAAGTGCCCAAAGGGAAGAGAAAGATCTCTGCACTTCCTCGCGAAATGCCTCCGACGTCCAGGGTGAAGGGAAAGAAACTCTTTCAATAGCAAGGATTTCCTGCACAAAACGATCAAAATTTTCCGCTGTGATTCTGATCAAAGATATCATTCCGACTTCAGCAACTGTCCCGCAAGAGCGATGCTCCTTTTCCCTGCTTCCTTCGCCCGCTCTCCAAGGTCATCCAGGGGAAAATGTTTGCGATCCTGTGCCGCAGAAATAACCATGGGAAGGTTCACCCCTGTCAGCACCTCCACTTTTTCATCACCCAAGAAGGAGAGGCTGAGATTGGAAGGGGTCCCGCCAAACATATCGGTAAGGATGAGAACACCATCTCCCTCGTTCATGATTTCTATCTTTTCCGAGATGGCGTCTATCATTTCCTGGCTGCTGGAAGTCTGGGTTATGGCAATGGCTTGTGCGTTCTCCAACCGCCCCATGATAAGCTCAGCAGCGTTGAGCAGTTCTCTCCCCAGTTCACAGTGTGAAATAATGAGTAATCCTATCATGCCGGCCCTTTATACATGTCCCTCAGATCCCGTTTTCCTCTTCATCGGTCTTGACAATAGTCTCATAAATCTCTTCACGGGTCCCGGCTTCCATCAATTTTCTGCGGAAGTCTTTGCTCTTGAGAACCTTGGCAATCTTGGCCAGTGTTTTCAGATGAAGGCCCGCCGAATTCTCCGGAGCTACCAGCAGAAAAAAAAGATAGGCAGGCTGCCCATCCATGGAATCAAAGTCCAAACCGTGTTTACTTCTCCCGAAGGATATCATTGGCTGGTTGAGGCTGCTGATTTTCCCGTGTGGAATGGCCACCCCTTCCCCAATGCCTGTACTCCCGAGTTTTTCCCGCTCCAGGAGGACCCGTACAAGATCTGACTTGTCCACAGAAGGTGCATGGGTGCAGATGGCCTGGGCCAGCTCCTCCAGTACCCCCTCCTTATCTCTGGCTTTCAGATCAGGAATGATACTGTCTTCTGTTATAATGTCTGAAAATTTCATCGCCTAGTCACATTAACTCGCCGGCACAATAAGGCAGAGGTTGCCGTCCCGGCGCTTATAAATTACATTAATCTCCAATGACTTCGCATTTCTGAAAACCAGGAACTCCCCTCCCATCACATCGAGCTGCATGGCGGCTTCCTCTACATCCATTGGTTTTGCCACCATTTTTTCGACTTCTATGGTTGGTTCCTCCTGGACTGCACTGTTTGCTTCCTCGGAAGCAAGGGCATCCTCACCCTTTATATTGTCCGATCGCCTTGATCTGATCTTGGACAGATGCCGTTTGATCTGTTTTTCAATCTTGTCCATAACCTGATCAATGGCGGAATACATGTCCCCTGTTTCCTCTACCGCCTTGATTCTCGTTCCGTTCACGCTGATGGTCACATCAGCCTGATGTCGAAACTTTTCCACAGTCAGCACGACATGTGCTTCCATCGGGTAATCCAGATATTTTTTCAATTTTGAAACTTTTTCCTCTGCGTAGGCCTTCAGACTCTCCATCGGTTCGGTATGTCTAAACGTCACAGTAATATCCATATTTCCTCCTCCTGACAACAATGGTGGTTGCGGGGAGACCTCACTGTCCCGCGTTTCCATAAGGCTGCCTTCGTTTCCGTGAAGGCAATATACCCATGCTCTCCCGGTATTTTGCCACTGTCCTCCGCGCGACGCGAATATTCAATTTCTTGAGAATATTTGAAATCTCCTGGTCACTGTAGGGTTTTGCAACATCCTCCTTCTTCACTATGTTCCGGATGTGCTCTTTCACACTCTCGGATGCAACTGCATCACCTTCAACACTGTTAATAGCGCTGTTAAAAAAGAATTTCAGCTCAAAGAGCCCCTGCGGTGTATAGGCAAACTTATTGGTGGTCACCCGGCTGATGGTAGACTCATGCATTTCGATATCTTCAGCCACATCCCGCAACACCAGCGGCTTCAAATGGGTAATCCCGTTTTCCAGAAAATCCCGCTGAAAGCGAACAATACTCTCCGTGACCCGGTAAATGGTCCTTTGGCGTTGATGGATGCTCCTTATCAGCCAGGCTGCAGACTTGAGTTTTTCCTGGATATAGGCTTTCGCGTTCTCCGGAAGCGAATCCTTGTTGGAAAGGATCTCTTTGTAATAGGCGTTAACCCTCAGTTTTGGCAACCCATCTTCATTCAGTGCTATCTGATAATCATCGCCCACTTTGAAAACATAGATGTCAGGGCTCACATAAATAGTCTCTTCGTCGGTGAGACTCCTCCCCGGTTTAGGTTCCAGCCCCTGGATAACGGATACGGCGGAGAGCACTTCCTCCAAGGAAATTGAGAGATCTTTCGCGATGCGCTCATATTTCCTGTCTTCCAGTTCACGCATATGATTCCTGATGATTTCCTCTACGATTGTCCCCCCCAGGTTGTGAAATTTCACCTGTATTAACAGGCACTCCCTGGTATCCCTGGCTCCAACTCCCACGGGATCAAAGTTCTGGATGAGCTCCAGGGTTCCGTTCACCTGTTCAAGGGGATAACCGGTAGTCTCCGCAATCTCCTCCAAGGAGGCCTTGAGGTATCCATCATCATTCAGATTGCCGATAATGTGTGATCCAATCTCTCTTGCAATTTCATCCGCTCGGCTCATATTGAGCTGCCACAAGAGATGGGAGTAAAGATTTGTCTTGCTGGAAGTGACGTTATCCAGGGAGGGAAGTTCCCTAACTTCATGAGGAACCTCAGCCCACGCGGTATTGTACTCGTTCAGATAATTCTCCCAGTCCACATCATCGCGGGCATTTTCTTCGACTTTTACTTCTTTGACTTCCGGAACATCCGGGGCACCTTCTTCGGGATGGTTTTTTCCCTCCTCCGGCGGGCTCTCTTCATCAGAATCGGAGGGCAGCTGTTCTTCCAGCAGGGGATTGACTTCAAGTTCCTGTTGAATCGTATCAAGAAGCTCGAGCCTCGATAGCTGCAGGAGTTTGATAGCCTGCTGCAATTGCGGCGTCATAATGAGCTGCTGGCTTAAGTTCAGTGATTGTCTTAGTTCTAGAGCCATTTCGTTTTCAGTCGGTGCCGGATAAGTACATCGTGCGAGATATGTTACATACTAAAATCATCGCCCAGGTAAGCGCCCCTGGCCACTTCACTCTTCACGATTTTCTCAGACCCACCGTACTCAATAATCCTTCCTTCGCTGATAATATAAGCAACGTCGCAGACGTTCAAAGTTTCCCTCACATTGTGATCTGAAATAATAATCCCCAATCCCCTGTCTTTCAACTGTCGAATAATCTGCTGTATATCACTGACTGCCAGCGGATCGATCCCCGCGAAAGGCTCGTCCAAAAGCATGAATCTCGGTTCGGTGATAAGCGCCCTTGTTATTTCAAGTCGCCTTCGTTCACCACCTGAAAGGGACAGGGCCTTCTGCCGGGCAAGGTGACCAATATTCAACTCGTCCAGGAATTCCTTGATCCGTTCCTTTCGTTCGTTCCGGGGCACGTTTAGCCGCTCCATGATGGCCAGCAGGTTCTCCTCTACCGTGAGCTTCCGGAAGATCGAAGGCTCCTGAGCAAGGTAGTTTATCCCCTTCCTTGCCCGGAGGTACATGGGATCTTTGGTGATATCCTCCCCGTCAAGAAAGACGTTCCCTTCATCGGGCTGCGCCAAACCGACGATCATGTAGAATGTTGTTGTCTTGCCCGCCCCATTGGGTCCGAGAAGTCCAACGATCTCCTCACTCTTGAGGTGCAGGGTCACGTCGTCAACAACCCGTTTCCCGTTGTAAATCTTCACCAGACCCTTTGCCTCGAGCGTTTTCCCTCCCACGTTTAAGGGGTCTCCTTCTTTTGGGCCTTCGGGAAAATAATTGCCTGGGCCCGCCCCTTCCCGGAACTTTCTACAATACTCCTGTTTTCCCGGAAAAAGATGGTAATCCGTTCGCCCTTGACCAGGTCATTGCCTTGTTTCACGGAAGGATGTCCGGTCAAGATGATTTTGTCATCGTTCTGATAATAAACGGCCTTGTCCGCGGTGGCCAGGCCACCTTCTTTCCTGGTTACCCTGACCTGCCCGGTAGCGACAATTCGATCGATCCCCTGGGCAAATTCCCCCTGTTTACCTTTATCGGGTGAAGAGCGGTAATACACCAGCATTTTCTGGCAATCCACCACAAAATCATCCTTCTTGGCGTTTACCTCTCCCGTAAAGGTGACTATCTTTTTATCGTTATCCACTTCAAGGGTCTTCGACAGGATCACGATGGGTTTCGGGGCAACGCCCATATGGCTGTTTTTCTTCTCCTGTGCACCACAGAGAGGAAGAACGATACATCCCACAAATATAATTGCAGCCAGTTGAACACAAACAACCTTGAGGATTTTCATTTTAGGGCGGCCCCTTCCCGAATAACAGTTTTTACTTCCGCAAGGATTTTCATCTTTTTTTTCCTGAGATCCACAAACATTCCTGTCCCTGATACAGAAAAAAAAGAGCCGAATAGTTCGACCGGCCTGTCATTCGTTAATACCCCTTTTTTTTCGTCAAACAACATACGTTCCGTCACTATCCTATATCCATCATCAGACAAACCCTCCAGGTTTCCCCAAAGTTTTGCCTGTCCGCTTGACCGGGAATACTCGCCGTGTTCTCCGGTGAGATGAAAAGCTGGTCTTCCCGTTGGCCTGACGTTCAAACGAAAACCGCGGAAAAAAATTGACTGCCTGTCTTCGGAAAATCGAACCTCTTTTGCATCGAGGACCCATCTCATGCCTTTCGAAGGATCTTCCTGGGTATAGTGGATGTCTTTCAGCCGAATACCCTCACCGGAAACCACCTTCTCCAGGGCTGAGTCTCGCAAGAGGTCTTTGCCGGACTTGATGGCAAACACCCCCGCAAGGACCAGCAAGACCCCCACACCCACAAGGGGCCAACGCCTTCTGAGAAATTGAACCAGAAACATGAATGATTATATCAAGGCCTTATTTAGTATGTAAAGATATTTTGTCCGCGCTTCGCTTGGACTCCCCACCTTGAGGGTGGCTCCTCAGTTTCCGGCAATATCGCCGATCACCTGGAACCATTTCTCCTGCAGTTTCAAAATCCACTCACAAACTTCCCGCACGGCACCGCGCCCCCCATTTCGTTCGGTGATCACGTCAGCAACTTCCAGGAGTTCCTCGGCGGCGTCGTGAACCGCTATGCGCACTCCGGAAAATGCGAAGAGGGATAAATCCGGCAGGTCATCACCAACACTGGCAACCTGTTCCTTTTTCAATCCGTTCTGCTTCAGCAATTTGATGCAAACACTCTCCTTGTCCTTCACTCCCTGAAACACCAAACCAATGCCAAGTTCACCGGCACGCTTCTCAACGACGCTGGATTCCCGCCCCGATATGAGTGCCACACCAATTCCGCCTGCCATTAAGAGTTTCAGGCCGTAACCGTCCCTGGTGTGAAACACCTTTGTCTCCTCACCCGAGGCGGACAGGTGAATGGTTCCATCGGTCAAAACGCCGTCCACATCCAGGATCAACAGCTTAATCTCTTTTGCCCGTTTCTCTGCATGGTCCTCTTTCACTCTCATATCCCTGCATCCCCTGTTCAATCAAACGCCACCGATAGAAGGCGGCATATAAAAGGCACCTTTCTGCTTCAGGAAAACCCCTGTTTTCATTGAATCTTGTTCTTGAGTGCCGCTGTTTTGTTCTCTTTGGTCCGGAACGGTATCTGGTCGGCTGCCAGTTGGACCAAATAATCCCGCAAAATCCTGCAAATCATGTCTAATCAGGATCGTACCACCTGATAAATAGCCTTTAAGATCAGCAGGAGATCACGAACATCGCTGAGAGGCAAAGAATTGGGCCCGTCGCAAAGGGCCGAATCAGGGGAAGGATGTATTTCCATAAAGACCCCATCTGCGCCGGCTGCCACGGCAGCACGTGCCAGATTTCCCACATACTCTCTCTGTCCGCCGGAGCAATGTCCTCCTCCCCCTGGGAGCTGGACACTGTGCGTCGCGTCAAAAATAACCGGGAATCCGAAGCCCTTGAGAACCGCAATGGACCTCATATCCACGACCAGGTTGTTGTATCCGAATGAGGATCCCCGTTCTGTCAGGAGGAGTCGATGATTGCCGGTAGAGCGCACCTTCTCTACTGCCGGCGCCATGTCCCACGGGGCCAAAAACTGCCCCTTCTTGATGTTTACGGGCAAATTTGTCCGGGCCGCTGCAAGAATCAAATCGGTCTGCCTGCAGAGAAAAGCGGGAATCTGGATAACATCCAGAACCGCAGCGGCCGGCTCCACCTGGTCCCGTTCGTGGACATCGGAGAGAACCGGCAATCCCGTTTCATCTTTGACCCGCCCAATGATTTCAAGCCCTTTTTCTGGCCCCGGTCCCCTGAAGGAATCGAGGGAAGTACGGTTTGCCTTGTCATATGAAGTCTTGAAAATCACCGGAATACCAAGCTCATCTCCTGTTTTTCGCAGGAACCTTGCAACTTCCAGAGTCACCGACTCATTTTCAATGACGCATGGCCCGGCGATCACAAAAAAAGGCCCGTTTTCCTTGATCTCAAGTTCCCCAATTTTAATAGGCTCCATGCCTGCTGCTCCTGATACAACGCATGTTGTTTCATGCCCCTCTGGACCCGCATACGAACGGCTGCTGATCAAATCACTCTGCGCCGTTTTTTCCGCAATGTCGAGGATATTGTTATAGGATGGCTTTCTAAAAGTCAAGAAGGGCTCAGGTCTTCATGGGATTGACCTTCTTCCAAATATTTCAGATTAAAAACTTTTACTTGTCAGATTTGGTTTTCCATTCTAGAATCTTTCCTCTAATCATCCTCAGGAGGCTTTTCAATGGCGAGAAAAAAGGGTCCTAAGACCATTCAGGAGATCAATGAGCGCATACGGGCGGGAAAAGTGGTTGTGGTGACCGCTGACGAGATGCCCGATATTGTCCGCAAAAAGGGTCCTGCCAAGGCTGCCCAAGAAGTTGACGTGGTAACAACAGGAACCTTCTCTCCCATGTGTTCTTCCGGTGCCTTTATCAATTTCGGGCATGCCAAGCCCGGGATCAAGGCCTCCCATGTTCTCCTCAACGGGGTACCGGCCTATGCCGGGCTCGCAGCCGTGGACATTTATCTCGGCGCCACGGAACCGGCCCAGGATGATCCGCTGAACCGCGTATATCCGGGACAGTTCAAGTATGGCGGTGGTCATGTCATCCAAGACCTCCTCGCGGGAAAACGCGTTCGCCTTGAGGCGTCTGGTTACGGGACAGATTGCTATCCGAATCGACGGTTCAAGAAGCAGATCACCCTGGCTGACTTACCCTATGCCCAGCTATTAAACCCGAGAAACGCCTATCAGAACTATAACTGCGCCATTAACCTGACAAAAAAGACTGTCTACACCTATATGGGCGTCTTGAAACCGCGTGCTGGGAACGCGAACTACGCCACGTCAGGGCAGTTGAGCCCCCTCTTTAATGACCCTTATTACCTGACCCTGGGCATTGGGACGAGGATATTCCTGGGAGGGGCAAAGGGATATATTATCGGTCCGGGCACCCAACACAAACCTGACGTCAAGCGCGGAAAAAACGGAGTGCCCCTGAGCCCTTCAGGAACCCTCATGGTCACGGGCGATCTGAAGGAAATGGACCCCAAGTGGGTAGCCGGGGTGAGCCTTCTCGGCTACGGATGCTCCCTCGCGGTGGGCGTGGGCGTCCCCATTCCCGTGTTGAATGAGGACATCGCCCGTTTTACAGGAGTTTCGGATGACGAAATTTTCACCCAGATAATTGACTATGGCAATGATTATCCCAAAGGTGAAGGCAAGAGCCTGGGGCAGGTGAGCTATGCGGAGCTGAAATCCGGGACAATCCATCTCAACGGGCAGGAAATCCCCACCGTACCCATGACATCGTATCCACGATCCAGGGAAATTGCCGGTATCCTGAAGGAATGGATTGAAAAGGGGGAATTCTATCTCACCCAGCCACAGGACAAATTTCCAGGCACCGACCTTTTCATCACGCAATAAGGAGGTTCATCATGTTTGAAACCATTAAGAAAAGCCTGCTTGCCGGCTTAGGCGCAGCCGTCGTTACCAAGGAAAAAATCGAAAACGTTACCCGCAAGCTGGTGGAGGAAGGCAAAATTACCACGGAAGAGGCAGAAAAGCTCTCCAAGGATCTGATCGAGAGCGGGTCAAAGCAGTGGGAAGATATGCAGGAAAGGGTGAGCTCCACGGTCAAGAAAGCACTTGAGGGGCTGGACATCGCTACAAGACAGGATTTGACGGCCCTCACGCGCCGGGTTGACGGTCTCGAAAAACGAATCGCATCCCTGGAGCACCCCGACAAGGCCGCTGAGCAATAAACCAGCCCGTGCCTCTCACCCTTCTTTTCCGGTATGGGTTCAATGACCACCGTTCGCAGCAGAAAAGGGCACGGGGATCTTTTTGATCGCAAAAAGATTGCCGTGACCCTTCACCACGTTGATTACGCTCACTTAGAATATTCTGGCTAACATAGCGACAAACAGCAAAGATTAGGGTTTCTTGGCGTCCAGAGCCTTCTGGAGCTTTGCGCCGAGGGAACCCATGGCCTTCCCCTTCCCGGTGAACGCCTGCCAGTCCGTTTCCTCTCCGCCATCCCCGGGGCCCAGGGTGATCTTCCGGTCCTCCGCGTTGATGGCATGAACGATTACCGGTATGGTATCCCCTTCCCTGAGCTTGGCAATAGATTGTGCGTCTGGAGATCTGTCCAGGTTGGATTTGGGCAAAAGACCGGTGACCCCCGGTTCCAGTGACACGAAAATCCCGAACCCTTCCTTTTTCTCTATGCGTCCTCGAACGATCTGTCCCACGCGGTAGCGTTCCCCCACTTCGAGCCAGGGGTCCCCCTCCACATCTTTCATGCTCAACGAAATCCTCCTGGCCTTCGGGTCAATCTCCTTTATCATCACCCCTACAACCTGTCCCGGCTTCACCACATCCTCGGGGTTCATGATGCGTTTTCGGTAACTCATCTCGCTTATATGGACAAGCCCTTCTATGCCCGGGGCGATCTCAACAAACACGCCGAACTTGGCACACCGTTTCGCCGTGCCTTTTACTTCCTGCCCGGGATGAAACTGCTCTTCCACCGTTTCCCATGGATCACTGGTCACCTGCTTTACGGAAAGTGCAATTTTCGGCAGGCCACCCTTTGCCCCCTGAGAAATGCCAATGACCTTTACGGTGATCACATCATAGGGGCTGATCACCTCGTCCGCCTTTTCCACCCGAGACCAACTCAATTCAGAAAGGTGGACCATCCCTTCAATACCGGGAATAAGTTCCACGAACGCGCCGTACGGCATGAGTTTGGTCACCCGCCCCTCTCTGATGTCTCCCTCCTTCAAATCCTCAAGAAAGGCGGCATGAACCTTTTGCTGTTCTTGTTCCATCAATCTCCGGCGGGAAACAACAATATTTCTTCCGTCTTCTTCGAATTGCGTGATGAGAAACTGATATGTTCCGCCCACATAGTCGTCGAAATTTTCAACGTATCGAAGGTCCATCTGGCTGACCGGGCAGAATGCCCGCCTTTTCAATACTTCCACCTGAAACCCGCCCTTGCACGGCGCCTTTATTTTTCCTTCCACGGGGACACCGCTCTCATAGGCATCTCTCAGGAGTGCCACCCCCCCGATCCCCGAAAGGGCCCTGGAAAGTTTGATCTCCTGGCCATTGTTGGAAACCACGTAGAGTTCCACAAGGTCCCCAACCTTGTAAGAGAGTTGCCCGTCTTCATCCAGGAGCTCATCCTTTTCCACGATACCATCGCTCTTGGTGCCGGTGTCAACGAAGACCGCATCCTCCCCGATGGCAATAATCGCACCCCTGATTTTATCACCAACCCTGACATCGTCCCCTGCCTGGGAATCAAAGGATTCGAGCAAATCAGCAAAGCTCTCCTCTCCTTCTTCGATTCCATCATCTCTGTTGTCTATCATGAATTATCACTCCGAAAAATATAGAATTTTGTGCCGTTCTGATCTATAACTACAGCATCCATCAATCAAAGATTTCTGGATACCCAGTAACGGGAATTGTGGTCCATCGTAGCTGTTTTGTTTTCACTTATCAAGGCAGAAGTCATCCGCAATGGCGCAGGGGAAAGGGGAGGAAGGCAGAAAAGATGAACCGC
>QMLQ01000082.1 GCA_003646815.1 Deltaproteobacteria bacterium
GGAAATCGATTTTGAGCAGCCCTATGTGCCACGGGCAAGGCATGAGGGGGCTTTTGAGAAGGTGGTGAAAGGAGCCTTTTCCCATCGAAGGAAAACGCTCGTCAATTCCCTGAAGAGTTTTTTTCCCTCACTGGATCAAGCCCAACTCCTTCAATGGTTGGCCTCCTGCTCTATCAATTCCCGGCGGCGGGCTGAGACGCTTCACATGGATGAGTTCCTGTGCCTGGCCGATAAACTGCCGTTGACAAATGAGGCGTAGAGTGTTAGACATTTCGGGTTTTTAGAGAGTGCGATGAAAAATCTTCACTATATTGTCATTGAGGGTCCTCTCGGTGTTGGAAAAACCAGCCTCGCCAGGTTACTGGCTGAAAAGCTGGAGGGCGAGACACTGCTCGAGGACGTGGAAGGCCACCCGTTTCTGACAAAATTTTACCGGGACCCCAAGAAATACGCCTTTCAGACACAGATCTACTTTCTGCTGAGACGTTACCAGCAAATCGCCGAAATCCATCAGATGGACCTTTTTAAGAAGGTTGTCCTCAGCGACTATTTATTTGAAAAAGATCGCATTTTTGCCAGGATAAACTTGGATGACCAGGAATTTTGGCTGTATGAACAGCTCTTTCAGCTTCTCCACCGGAAGACGGTGGTACCCGACCTGGTCATTTTTCTCCAGGCAAGGACGGATGTTCTGCTGGAGAGAATCAGGAAGCGGGGCAGGAAATTCGAAAAAGGGGTTCATCCGGATTATATTGAATCCTTAAATGATGCCTTCAACTCGTTTTTTTTCCACTATCAGGATTCCCCCTTGCTGGTGATTGATGCATCTGAGATTGATTTTGTACATGTGCCCGAAGACTTGGACAACCTGGTGGCGCAAATCAGAAACATGGAAGGCGGGACCCAGTACTACGTTCCCCTGGCATCGAGAAGGTAACATGTCCATCCGGACTTTGCGTATTCTTAAGTCCGAAAACGAACAAGAGCTCAAAGTGGATGTGGCCTTTTTTCTTCGTGAATTATGGTGTTTTAGTGAAGCCGCAAAAGCAAAAAAATCCAAGGTGAGGTTGATGAAAGGCGATGCAGATCATCAGGTCCGTTGATCAAATGCAGAAAACAGCCGAGGCCCTGCGGCTTCAAGGGAAGACCCTTGCACTGGTTCCTACCATGGGATTCCTGCATGAGGGGCACCTCGAGCTGATGCGGGTAGGAAAATCCCACGCAGATAAGCTCATGATCAGCATTTTTGTGAACCCAACCCAGTTCGCGCCGTCCGAGGACTTTGACCAATATCCGAGGGATACGGAAGGCGATATGGAAAAGGCACAGCAGGTTGGGGTGGATATCGTGTTCATGCCTGAACCCGATGAGATGTATGGCCCAGGTGCACAGACCTCCGTGCTGGTTCACCGGGTGACGCAACACCTCTGCGGCCTGTCGAGGCCGACTTTTTTTGAAGGGGTTGCCACCGTCGTATGCAAGCTTTTTCATATCACGAAGCCCCACATCGCCGTTTTCGGGCAGAAGGATTACCAGCAGCTCACTGTGATCAGCCGCATGGTCATGGACCTGAACATGGACATCCGGATCATCGGTGTGCCCACCGTCAGGGAGCCGGACGGCCTTGCCATGAGTTCCCGGAATAGCTATCTGAGTCCTGAAGAGAGGAAGTCCGCGCTGAGTCTCAACAAGTCCCTGAACCTGGCTGATGAGATGTTCAACGCAGGAGAGCGGGACCCGGCCGTCATTAAAAAGGCAGTAGAGGCCTACATAGAGAATCATCCCCATACAAGGATCGACTATGTCAGTCTCTGCGACCCGGTTACCCTCCAGGACCTGGAAATACTCGAAAATGAAAATCTCCTGGCCCTTGCCGTGTGGGTGGGCAAGACCAGGCTCATTGATAATCGTGTGATACGCGACAAAAAACAGTAAAGGAGCAATAACATGAAATCTTCCAATTTTCTCTTCACTTCTGAATCCGTTACGGAAGGACATCCTGACAAGGTTGCCGATCAGATATCCGACCACATTCTCGACAGGATGCTGGAGCAGGACTCCGGTGCCCGGGTGGCCTGTGAAACCCTGGTCACCACGGGAATGGCCATGATCGCAGGTGAAATAACCACGTCCGCCTATGTGCATCTTCCCGATGTGGTCAGGGAAACCATCAAAGATATCGGCTACCACAATTCTGCCATGGGATTTGACTGGGAAACCTGCGCGGTCATCTCCACCATTGACAAGCAATCCCCTGATATCGCCATGGGAGTGGACGAGGGGAAGGGGTTATTCAAGGAACAGGGCGCAGGCGATCAGGGCCTTATGTTCGGGTACGCGTGCAAAGACACTGAAGTCCTTATGCCCATGCCCATCTATCTGGCACACCGCCTCACGCGAAGATTGGCGCATGTGCGGAAATCAGGCCAGCTTCCCTGGCTCAGGCCGGATGGAAAATCGCAGGTTACCGTGGAATACACGGACGGGAAACCGCAGCGTGTTCATACAGTGGTAATGGCGGCCCAGCACAGCCCGGACGTGGATTACGACACTCTCCGTGAGGCGATCATGGAGCATGTGATCCAGGAAGTTATCCCAGGCGACCTCCTTGACCAGGATACCCAGTATTTCATCAATACCACCGGTCGTTTCGTGGTGGGAGGGCCTCTTGGAGATTGTGGTCTCACCGGCAGAAAAATTATTATGGACACCTACGGGGGCTTCGGCTATCACGGAGGCGGCGCCTTTTCAGGGAAGGACCCTTCAAAGGTGGACCGAAGCGCTTCTTACATGTGCCGCTACATCGCCAAGAACATTGTTGCTGCAGGCCTGGCCGAGAAATGCGAAATCCAGGTGGCCTATACCATCGGCAGGCCCGATCCGGTTTCGGTTATGGTGGGCGCCTACAGCACGGGCGTCGTCCCCAGCAGTGAGCTGACCGAGATCGTCAAGAAAAACTTCGATCTCCGGCCCGCAGCAATCATTGAACGTCTTGATCTCCTTCGCCCCATCTACCGTAAGACGTGCAACTACGGGCACTTCGGGCGGGAGCTTCCCGAGTTCGTGTGGGAAAAAACCGACATGGTTGATGAGCTGAAAAAAGCGGTCAAGTAGTCCAGTAAGAGGAGTTTTTGTCAGCAACATGAAGAATAATCACTAACATGAGCCAGTTTGCAACATGTTCAAATTTATTCGAGGTCAAGGAAGGCGAGAATTTTAACCGCAGGAATATGGGGAATATTTCGAGGACTAGAATTCGAACCTGACGCTGAAATGCGGACAAAAGGGGCATCTTGGGGCTGGCTGACACGAAAGGAAAAAGGAAATGGATTACGATATTAAAGATATCAATCTCGCGCAAACAGGACGGTTGAGGATTGAATGGGCGGGCATGAGCATGCCCGTGCTCACCATGATACGGGAACGTTTTGAAAAGGAGCGGCCCTTGGAGGGGCTGAGGCTTTCCGCGTGCCTCCATGTGACCACCGAGACTGCAAGCCTCATGAAAACCCTGAAGGCGGGCGGGGCCCAGGTGCTTCTCTGCGCCTCCAACCCCCTTTCTACCCAGGATGATGTGGCCGCGGCCCTGGTGGCGGACGATGAAATTCCCGTCTTTTCCATCAGGGGCGAGGACCATGCCACTTACTACAGCCACATCCTGTCGGCCTTGAAGCATACCCCGAACCTCACCATGGATGACGGAGCAGATCTGGTCAGTTCCCTTCATTTCATCGCCCTTGAAAAATGGGACGAACTGGAACCGGGGGTTGCCGAGTGGGCGAAAAGCCTCTCCCCGGATGAAAGGAAATCTTTACTCCAGGGCATTCGCGGCGGCACTGAAGAGACCACCACCGGGGTTATCCGCTTGCGGAGCATGGAAAAGGACGGAGTGCTCCGGTTCCCCATCATTTCGGTCAACGATGCCGACACAAAACACCTCTTTGACAACCGTTACGGTACGGGCCAAAGCACCGTGGACGGGATTATCCGGGCCACCAATCGGCTCCTGGCCGGTTCCACCTTTGTGGTCAGCGGGTACGGATGGTGTGGTCGTGGCGTAGCAAACCGCGCCAAGGGTCATGGAGCCCACGTCATCGTCTGCGAGGTGAATCCCCTGCGGGCCCTTGAAGCGGTCATGGACGGTTTTCAGGTCATGCCCATTGAAGAGGCCGCGCGCTTAGGAGACTTTTTCTGCACCCTTACCGGCGACATCAATGTCATTCGGAAAGAGCATTTTCTCACCATGAAGAACGGCGCCATGGTTGCCAATTCAGGGCACTTTGATGTTGAACTGGATATTCCCGGCCTGAAAGAAGCGTCAACCGGTTCACGGACAATCAGGGAATTTGTCCAGGAATACACTCTTGAGAGCGGCAGGCGTGTTTACCTCCTGGGGGAAGGCCGCCTGATCAACCTGGCAGCAGCCGAGGGCCACCCATCCAGCGTCATGGATATGAGTTTTGCCAACCAGGCCCTCTCAGCCGAATACATGGCCAAGCACCATAAAGATATGGGAATCAAGGTGCATCCGGTACCGCGTGAGATTGATGAAGACATTGCGCGGTTGAAACTTGCCTCCATGGGAGTTTCCATTGACACCCTTACCCCCGAACAGGAGAAGTATCTGTCTTCGTGGGAAATGGGAACATAAGGATTGATAAAAGGCGAAAGGCCAGAGACACCCACGGTTGCTCCGTATAAGGGAAACACCGTTGCGGAAAAAGACTGCTGAGGCCCTTGACCACGCCGCTCACGACTCAGCACCCATGACTGTTGACTCGCAACTATTCATCCGCCATGGTCAGCCAGGCGGCGGCGGTAAGGCCCCAGACCAGGTTGTAGAAAAAGACGAAAAGCGGTGTGAAATCCCCAAGACCGAGGCCCAGCATTCCCTTTCCCGCAACCATGGGAAACACGTAAAAGAGTTGGACCACGGTGGGCCCCAGGCTGAACAGGAGTCCGCGACCGAAAACGGATTTCCGCAAAACCGGCAAAAGGAAAAGCGCTCCACAGATACCTCCCCAGACCACGCGCGGGTAAAGCCACGACGCGCTCCAGTGGGGCGTAATCTTGACCCCCAGGAGCGCGGGGACGCCTTTTTGCCCAAGAAACCAGACGGCAAAGCTGTTCAAAAGCCCTCCCAGACATCCTGAAGCGAATACAAGGCCCGTCTTGATTGCAAATTTTTTCATATTGCCCTCCCGGTTCACAGGTGTTCCTTTCGCCGCAATGGCACATTCCCCTGAACACGATGCATGCCATATTACAGGATCATTTCAACAATGTCACACCTCTTTTCTCCTTTTTTCTTGACTGAAAATCATGAATTCCTTAAGGTTGAAACGAAGCGGAAAGATTGTCATGTAAAAACATATACTTAGTTTCCAGTGCTTCGCCGGAGAAACAGGGATCAGAGAAACGGAAAGGACAACCATGAGCTCAGCGGGAAAGCTGCTATGACTATTCGCAAGATACTGATTCTCGCCCCCACGATCCTTGCAGCTTTTTTGATCCAGTCGTACTTCTGGGTTCCCTCTTATGAGGAACAGACCCGCGGCAATCCCGCCCGGCTTGCCGAGTATATTTCCGCGTCTATCGGCGATGCAAGCATCCTGAATCCTGTTCTCTCCGCCGATTCCGCCAGCAGCCAGATTGAATCACTCGTGTTCGAGGGACTTCTTGACCGGGACAAGAACCTTCGGTTCAGGGGCCGGGTTGCCCGTTCATGGGAAATCTCCGAGGAGGCTTCCTTCTTTGTCAATGAACGTGCGCCTATTCCGCGCATGGGAAAACTCGATGGTGCCGATCTCCTCAAATTTATGAAGCAGGCCCTCAAATCGCCTCCTCCCGATGAACAGCTCAGAGAGTCTTTGCGAAATATCCGCCGCATTTCTCTCGTGCCGCCTGAGGATTACACGGTCACAAAGCAAGAAAAACCGTCTGGGAAGAAAGGGAAATCCAGAGAAATTCGATTCACTATCCAGGCCCCCGCCAGGATTCGCCTGGTACTGGGCCAGGTAGACCAAAATCTCTTCAACTCCCTGTCAGTCCTGCTGGGAAAGGACTATTTCAGCGCATTCAAACCGCAGCAATATGTGAGCTCCACGCCGGAACTGGACAAGAAAACCCTCTTAAGATATGCGCGAGCGCTCCTCCCCGCAACCGAGCACAATCCGGTGATCGTGTTTCACCTGCGGCCAGGCATCCGATTCCATGACGGCCATCCTCTGACCGCAAAGGACGTCAAGTTCACTTACGAAGCCATCATGAACCCGAAAAATTTATCACCCCGTATCTCGGACTATGAACCGGTGAAAACGGTTCAGGTGCTTGATCCCCTAACGGTCAAGGTTACCTACAAGCGCCTCTACTCCCCGGCCCTCGCCACCTGGGGTATGGGCATCCTTCCGGAACACCTCCTCAACAAAAAGGTCATGCGTGCAGAGGCTGTCAGGCAGGGGGAAAACCCTGACACCTTTTCCATCCGCAAGAGCAGTTTCAATCGCCATCCTGTCGGGAGTGGCCCGTTCCGGTTTGAAGAATGGAAATCCGATCAGTTCATCTCTCTTACCCGTTTCGATGACTACTGGGAAGGCCCCCCTAACTACGAAAACTACTATTTCCGCATTATCCCCGACCTCCTCACCCAGGAAATGGAGTTTTATGCGGGAACCGTGGACAGCTACAGTGTACAACCCCATCAGGTGGAGCGGTTGCGGTCGGACCCCAGGTACCAGAGCTTTTCCGGGACCTCCTTCGGATATACCTACATCGGGTACAACATGCGCCGAAAACCTTTTGATGATCCCCGGGTCCGCCGGGCCCTGGGAATGGCCATCGACGTGAATAAGATCATCCAATACGTTCTCTACGGACAGGGGGAGCGGATCACCGGGCCCTTTGTAAAACAGACCGATTACTACAACCGTGATATCAAACCCCTTCCCTATGACCCTGAGGGGGCCCTGAAGCTCCTTGGAGAGGCAGGGTGGAAAAAGGGCAAAGACGGGTGGCTTGAAAAGAACGGAAAGAGACTCCAGTTTACCCTCATCACAAACAGCGGGAATGACCTGCGCAAGGCGATTCTGGCCATTGCGCAGGATGCTTGGAAGCAGATCGGTATTGACGTACGGACCGATATCCTGGAATGGTCAGTGTTTATTCAGAATCGGGTGGACAAAGCGGATTTTGACGCGCTCATCCTGGGTTGGCAGATGGGCATTGAGCCGGATCTGTTCCAGATCTGGCATTCCAGCCAGACCCACCCTTACCAGCTCAACTTTGTTGGCTTCAGGAACAGGGAAGCAGACGACCTGATTATCAAGATCAGGCAGGAGTACGACCACGAAAAGCAGGTTTCGTACTGCCACAAACTGCACGAAATCATCGCACGCGAACAGCCGTATACCTTCTTGTATGTGAGCAAGTGGACCGCCGTTTTGGACAAGCGCATCGTCATCAAGGAAGTGGATAAGAACGGAAAGGTATTTTACCGCAAGATCGAGCCAACAAAAACCGGGAACTATACTTTCTATTTTAACAAATGGATCAAGCTTCCTGAAGTGCCAAGCTTTGCTCAGGAAGGTTAAGAGGGGAAAGGGATCGCATCATGTTGTCATTCATCAGCCGCAGTATCGTCCAGAAAACGGTGACACTCTTTTTCGTCTCCATCGTATCGTTCCTGATTATCCACCTGGCCCCGGGAAAGCCAAGCCAGATCGACCCCCTCAACCCGAAATTTACCCCGGAAATCCTGGAGAGATTTCAGAAGGAATTTCATTTAGATAAACCCCTCTATGTCCAGTATGTCCTTTTTTACAAGGGCCTTTTCACCGGGAAAACTGTTTCCTGGAAAGACAACCAATCGGTGCTGAAAAAGATCTGGATTCGTTTTTTAAACAGCCTCCCCCTCTTTATCGTGGGAACGCTCCTCACCTGGACCCTCTCGTTTCCCCTCGGCATACGATCCGCCATCCATCGGGGAGGGATCTTCGATCGTACAACCACCTTTTTTTCGTACCTGCTGATCTCCATCCCCGGGTTTTTCTTTGCCTACGTGCTCATCATTTTCGTGGTCACCCATTTCCACGTTCCGGTCATCGGCATGGAGACCTTCGGATTGGGCGCCACTTCCTGGCCTCCTGTGGCCATGGACCGGGTGTGGCACCTCCTCCTGCCCTCGGTTCTGGGAGCAACGGGCGGCATTGCGATCCTCTCCAGGTACGTCAGAAGCCAGATGATGGAAGTGGAAGGACAGGACTATGTGCGCACGGCGGTGGCCAAGGGCCTCCCGCCGGAGCAAGTCCACTATAAACACGCCCTCCGCAATGCGCTTCTGCCCTTTGCCACCATGTTCGGGCTGATCCTTCCCGGGCTCATCGGTGGTTCCGTTATCATAGAGTCAATTTTTTCATGGCCCGGAATGGGGAGGATGGCCTATGAGGCAATCCTCGCCAGGGATTATCCCATCATCCTGACGGTAAATTTTATTTCCGCGGTCCTGGTGCTCGCAGGGACTTTCCTTTCTGACCTTCTCTATCTCCTGGTAGACCCGAGGATACGATTATGATGGAAGAGGCAAAAACGCCACTCACGTGGAACCAACACCTTGATGCGCCGTCAAGCCCGAGGGAGTCAAGATTCCGGGAATCGTGGCGCCTTTTTCGGTCAAATCGCCTTGCTATCTCGGGTTTTGTGATATTCCTGGCCTTTTTGTGCGTGGCCCTTGCGGGGCTGTTCCTCACGTCAGGAACCCAACCCAGGTTTGATCCTGCCGTGGTGCGGTTGCAGGAAAAGCTGCGGCCACCCCTCTCCGTGCCCAACATGGAGGCCCTTGCCCCCGAAGAGCTCCCTGCCCTTGGCATTTATCTTTTCGGCACCGACAACCTGGGGCGTGATGTATTTTCCCGGATGCTCCAGGGCGCATGGGTTTCCCTCACTGTGGGATTTGTTGCCGTGGGCATCTCCGTGCTCATCGGCATATTCATGGGCGGCCTGGCCGGCTACTTCGGCCAGAACAACATACGATCCGGTCATGCCCTTGGTGTTTTGTTTATGGGTACCGGATTTGTGCTGACGGGAATCGGGATGTGGATCGCCTCTTTCCTATTCTTTGCGGCCGCGGCAGGGCTTTTCCTTGCTTCCGTCATGTACGGACCCGGCCGGCGACCTGCACCGGGGAAGGCTCCTTTCCTGGCCCTGCTATTCCTCCCCGTCATGACCGTGGACACCCTGATCATGCGCATCGTGGATATCATGCTCTGTTTCCCGAGTTTTTTTCTCATCCTGACCGTGGTGGCAATTCTTCCGGCCAGCATGTACAACATCATGATCATAATCGGATTGACCAGCTGGATGGGGGCCGCTCGCTTTGTCCGGGCGGAATTTCTCTCCCTGAGGGAGCAGGATTTCGTCACCGCTGCAAAGGCCCTCGGGGTGGGGAAATTTCGCATCATTTTCAGGCACATGATGCCGAACGCCCTCGGGCCGGTGCTGGTCTCGGCCACCATCGGGATCGCCTCAGCCATCCTGACCGAGGCGGGACTGAGCTTTCTGGGTTTCGGTGTTCCGCCTCCGCATGCCACCTGGGGAAACATCCTGTCCGACGGAAAACGGTTTATCTTTGACGCGCCGTGGCTCACGTTCATTCCCGGCATCGCCATCCTGATCGTGGTGCTCTCGTTTAATCTCTTCGGCGAGGGGCTCCGGGATATCCTGAACCCGAAGCTCCGCGAAAGGACCTAACCCGGATAAACCGAAAATGAATAATGTCAAAGCCCAAATGTCAAATGAAATCCAAATGTCTCAATGACAAAACATATCCCGTTCACCTATCCGGGACAGGAGCGGGCGAAACAGCAGCGAACCGCAGTGCGAACTTCGCTTTTATTTGGACATTTGATATTTGACATTGATTTGGCATTGGGATTTGGGGTTTTGACATTCAAATGCAATTGTGAACTTGCTCAGGCGGTAGATAAACAACGTATGGGAATCAAGGAAAACATATTGCTTTCAGTCGAAAACCTGGCCGTCTCATTCCGCAGCGGTGACGGAGTGGCGCGGGCAGTGGACGGCGTTTCCTTTGAGATCAGGAAGGGGGAAACGGTCTGCATTGTGGGAGAATCCGGGTGCGGAAAGACCGTCTCCGCCCTCAGTATCTTGGGCCTAGTTCCCTCACCACCCGGAGAAATAACTGCGGGCAGGATCCTTTTCCACGGCGAAAATCTGCTTGACCTGGACGAAGAAAACCTCCGCATGGTCCGAGGGAAAAAAATTGCCATGGTGTTCCAGGAGCCCCTGACGGCCCTCAACCCGGTTTTCACCATTGGGGATCAGATTGCAGAGGCAATCGAGATTCACGAACCGCTTCCAAGGCAGAAGGTGTTTCAGCGGTGCGTTGAACTGCTCAAGGACGCTGGCATTGCCTCCCCGGAGGAACGGATGAAGGACTACCCCCACCAGTTGAGCGGTGGACAGCGCCAGCGCGTGATGATTGCCATGGCCCTCTCCTGCTGGCCTGAGCTCCTGATTGCCGATGAGCCCACTACTGCCCTGGATGTGACCATCCAGGCGCAAATCCTTCAACTTCTTCGCTCTTTGCAGAAAAAGCACGCCACTTCTGTCCTGTATATTACGCACGACCTGGCCGTGGTGAGCCATATCGCCACCAGGATCTATGTGATGTACGCCGGAATGATTGTTGAACAGGGTACAACCACCCAAATCTTCAAATCCCCGAAACATCCATACACCCAGGGACTTCTTGCCTCTCTTCCCAGCCGCATGAAGAGAGGAGAGCGGCTCCCCAGCATACCTGGAACAGTCCCGGATCCTTCCCATAGGCCCACCGGATGTTCTTTCCACCCCCGCTGTATCCATGCCGTGGATTCATGCAGGAATGAATTCCCGTCCATGTGTGACTACGGCGACAGACACTTCAGCCGCTGCCCCGTTCTTTTTGAAGAAAATTCCATGGGAGGAACTCACCAATGACACCTGCCCATTCAGTTCAAAAAGAACCCCTTCTCCAGGTACACCACCTGCGCAAATATTTTCCCGTAAAGCGGGGCTTCCTGCAGCGCACCTCCGGGTGGGTAAAAGCTGTTGACGGTGTGGACTTCCAGGTGGAGCCGGGAAAGACCCTCGGCCTGGTGGGAGAATCAGGATGTGGAAAATCGACCGTGGCACGGTTGCTCCTCAGGTTGCTGGAACGCGACCAGGGACGCATACTGTACAGGGGCCGTGATATCGGTACCCTCTATGGAAATGAGATAAAAAAACTCCGGAAGGAAGTCCAGATTATCTTTCAGGACCCCTTTGGATCCCTCAATCCGCGTATGACCGCGGGGCAGGCAATTGAGGAAGGCCTCCGGGCTATAGAGATAGCAGGCAGGCACCGGAGGCGGGCCAGGGTAGAAGAACTCCTGGCGCTTGTGGGCCTGGCAGGAGAAAGCATTGACCGTTTCCCCCATGAGTTCAGCGGCGGCCAGCGTCAGCGCATTGGTATTGCTCGGGCCCTCAGCGTTGAGCCCTCCCTGGTTATCTGTGATGAACCGGTCTCCGCGCTGGATGTCTCTATCCAGGCGCAGATCCTGAACCTGCTCAAGGATCTCCAGGAATCTTTCGGCCTTTCCTATCTTTTCATCTCCCATGACCTCAATGTGGTGGGATATATGAGTGACATGGTGGCGGTCATGTATCTCGGCCACATTATGGAATACGGCCCCGGGGAAATACTGTTCGATCATCCGCGCCATCCCTACACCCGGGCCCTGCTGTCATCGGTTCCGGTCCCCGGAGAAACGCGTGACATTATGCCCCTGGGAGGTGATGTGTTGAGCCCGCTGGATCCCCCGCCGGGGTGCCGTTTTCAGGGGAGATGCCCGCTGGTGGAATCACGCTGCCGCAGAGAAGAAATATCCTTTTTTCCCATGAGAGAGCACCACCATGTCCGCTGCTGGAAGGCACCCTCTCTCTGAAAAATGCTCTTTTTGGCTTGACTTCAACTCATTGTTTGTGGAAAATATAAGCTTCGCTGGGGGATCGTCCAGTGGCAGGACGACGGGTTCTGGCCCCGTTAACCGAGGTTCGAATCCTCGTCCCCCAGCCA
>QMLQ01000083.1 GCA_003646815.1 Deltaproteobacteria bacterium
GTCACAACCCACTAAAAAAACAGGGGAAGGTACCGAAGTTGCAAAATGCCTACCACAAGGACTGCAAGGGTTGCCACAAAGCTCTTGCCAAGGCCGGGAAAAAAACCGGGCCTTTCAAGAAATGCAGCCAGTGCCATCAAAAGAAAAAGAAGTCTTAGAAGTTTCAGCAAACAATTTTTTATGCAACAAAGAAAGGCCGCTCTCGTTTTTCTAGGGTGGCCTTTCTTCATTGCATCCGAATCAGGAACCCTGCGGGTTTTTTCACAAAAAAAACGCTGTGTTCCAGCGGGGGACCACAGCGCTTCTTATAGCCGAAACTGATATTATCTAGACTTCCGTCACAGTGATCGCTTCCTGGTCACACACCTCAACACAGCTTTCGCATCCGAGGCATTCCTCGGCATTCACCGGTTCTGATTTCCCATCTACCATTTCATATACGTCAACAGGGCAAACTTCAACACATTCTTCACATCCTTCACACTTGTCTTTGTCCACGACAACTTCATAGCCCATCTCAACATTCCTCCTCAAATTTAAATTGGTTTCCTTTGCGGTGTTTTCGCACCAACACGTCATTATTTATGAATTACGAAAGCGCTTTTAACAGAGCAGCACCGGGGTTGTCAAGTTCTTTTCACGGGATGATATCAGGCCCCCACTTCCTCTTTGATTGAGACAGCCATCTTGAAAAGCACCGTCAACACAAAAAACCCTGTAGCCCAGACACCAAGGGCTATGAGAATCTCCGGCGTTGTCGGCCAGTACTCGAAGACCTTGTCAAAGGGATCAGGAATAAACCCACCGATGACCAGGCCGAGTCCCTTATCTATCCACGTGGCAATAATCACGAAAACACATGCCACCAGCAGGGTGTCTTCCTTTCTTCTAGTGGCAGGCACGATCAAGAGAACCAGTGCGACCACGCTGGCCACCGCGAATGCCCACATCCAGGGAACCAGTTTCCCGTATCCATCCAGCCCCGCAAAGAGATACACAAGCGAATGCATATGCCCGGGGATCTGACTGTAAAACGCGGTAAATACTTCCATGAGGAAGAAAAATATATTCAGGATAAAGGCATAGGCAATAATACCGCTCAAGGTTCTCATTTGCTTTTCACCTGGGTCAAACTTGCTCACTTTCCGCACGATAAGGCAGATAATAAGGAGAAGTGCCGGCCCTGAACAAAAGGCTGATGCCAGAAAGCGGGGCGCCATGATAGCGGTCAGCCAGAAGTGCCTGCCCGGCAGCCCGGCGTACAGGAACGCCGTGACCGTATGGATACTGAAGGCCCACGGGATGGAAATGTAGATCAATACCTTGACCCATTTCTGATAGTGGATTCCTTTTCGCTCAGCAGCAATGACATTCCACCCGATCAGGAGGTTCAGGAGCAGGTATACGTTTAACACGATCATGTCCCAGAACAAAATGGACTTGGGATGGGGATACATGATCACGTTCATGATCCTGGGAAGATATCCTAGATCTACCATGATAAAGAGCAGGCACATGAGGACCGCCGCAATGGCCATAAATTCACCCAGAACGGTAATCCGCCCGAATGCCTTGTAATCGTGCAGATAACAGGGAAGTGCCACCATCACCCCACCAGCTGCAATTCCAACCAAATAGGTAAACTGGGAGATGTAAAGCCCCCAGGAAACGTCCCTGCTCATTCCCGTGACGCCCAAACCTGTCTTGAACTGATAGAGATAGACGATGAAGCCTATGGTCATCATGACAGCCAGGAATATCAGCCACCCCCAGTATTTCGGTCCACCTTTTATCACCCTGTCCAGCATATGAGCACCTCACGCTATATTATGTAGTATACATTAGGGCTTGTCCCTAATTCCGGTTTTCGTCGAATGGTAAAATGCTTCCGAAGGGCCTCGCGCACGTTGGATTCAGGATCGGCAAGGTCCCCGAAAATGATACTTTCTTTCTTGATCTTGTTTGCCGCCTCCACACAAGCGGGAAGCTGTCCTTTTGCCAGCCGTTCGTCACAGAAGGTACACTTCTCTACCACCCCTTTTGACCTTGTGGGAAACTCCGGATTGCGTGGAAAATCGGGGTTCAGATCTTTTGGTGACTTTCGGGGATCGAACCAGTTGAAGCTCCTGGATCCATAAGGGCAGCCAGCCATACAAAACCGGCACCCGATACACCGATGCCAGTCCATCATGACGATCCCGTCTTCCCGCTGCCAGGTGGCTCCTGTGGGACACACACGACAGCATGGGGGGTTTGAACAGTGGTTGCAGAGCAGGAGAAAATCCTTGTGTTTCACCTCGTCCGCCACATACTCGCTTTCCTGGTCCGGGAAGGCGTGTCCGAATTCCTCCTCCCAGATCCACTTGATCTCCACCTTGGGATCACCAAATTCTGGGACATTGTGGACCTGATGACACGCTTCCTTACATTTTCTTGATATATCCTCGGTCATGTGGCGCATATCGATCACCATGGCCCATCGCTTCCCCTCCATCAGCGGGAGGGCCGCTTCCACCTTTCCCGGCGCCAACAATTCAAACGCACTTTTTGCCCCCAGCCCTGCTAACGCGGAAAGACCGGCGATCTTTAAAAATTGTCTTCTGTCGACACCCATCACTTGTTCTCCTTCGGTTCAAGATGACAATCCCAGCAGTATGGATCCATATCCACGTAATCATGGCATCGATCACAGAACTTGGACTTGTTGGAATGGCATTCCAGGCAAGTCACCTGCAGGCTCTTGTAATACACCTTCCCGTCAGCAGTCTTCATGTAACGTTGGCCGTCGCGAACCACAGTTTGCCTCCAGTCATCCAGGAGATGCATATGATTGCTTCTCATATAGGCGGTATCAGCCACGCATTTCTTTGCTTCTTTCGCCTTTGCCGTCAGTTCAGGCTGAGGCGCTTTCGCCGCCTTCCCAGCATTGTAAAAGAAAGGAGAAAGCAAGAGACACAGGCCAATCACAAGCCCTACAATGATCTTCCCTCCATCATACATCCTCGTTATCCTCCATTCCTGCGAGAGGTTCACCACGCAGATCGGTTGTTCGTTCGGGCTCTCCCTCAAAAACCAGGGCATTCCCGACCAGTTCGTGCACACCCGTAATGTCCACTTCAGGGACCCAGTATTCCATCAGCGTGGGCAACACGGCCCGGTCAATGGCGCAAACGCACGCCATCATGTTTACGCCATATTTCTCGTGGACGTGCTGTACCGCATTCGCCCGGGGAAGGCCGCCCCGCATCCGAAGCTCCATATTCTCCCCCGCATTCAGGCCTGCCCCGCTACCGCAACAAAATGTCTGTTCACGGATCGTCTCGGGCGGCATCTCATAAAAATTGTTGCATACATTTTTGATAACATATCGAGGTTCCTCGAGCAATCCCATACCGCGGGCGGGATTGCACGAGTCGTGAAAGGTCACCGTGTGGTGATCATTGCGGCTGGGGTCCAGTTTCAGCTTGTTATGCTTAATCAGATCGGCCGTGAACTCGGTGATATGAACCATCTTGGTGGATTTGGCATTTTCAAACTTTGTGCCGGTAATGGGAGAAACAGGCTCTTCAAGAAAGTCTGCAGGGCCGTTCCACGTATCCATGTACTGATTGAGGACACGCCACATGTGGCCGCACTCCCCGCCCAGGATCCACTTGACCCCAAGTCGCTTTGCCTCTGCGTACATCTTGGCATTGAGCCGCTTGGCCATCTCGTGAGACGTGAAGTACCCAAAATTCCCGCCCTCCGATGCGTACGTGCTCCACGTGATATCCAGCCCCATGCTCTGGAGGTAGTGAAAGAGCATTAAATACCCCATGCAGGTGTAGGTACCGGGATCTGCAAACACATCACCGGATGGAGTGATAAAGAGAATCTCTGCTCCTTTCCTATTGAAGCTGGGTTCCACCTTGATGCCCGTGACTTCTTCTATTTCATCCACAAAGAACTCAATCATATCCTTGTAGGCATGGGGTTGAATTCCCAGATGATTGCCCGTCCGGTTGCAGTTTGCCACCGGGGCCTGAATCCATTCTGTATTCAATCCCAGAAGGTTTGTGAGTTCCCGCCCGAGGATAGTCACCTCGGCCGTGTCAATCCCATAGGGGCAGAAAAGGGAACAACGCCTGCACTCGGTGCATTGATACAAGTAGTACCACCATTCCTTCAATACATCCTCGGTCAAGTCCCGGGCACCTGCCAGTTTTCCCAGGATTTTTCCGCCTGTGGTGAAATTCTTCCGATACACAGACCGGATCAGCTCGGCACGCATGACCGGCATGTTCTTTGGATCACCGGACCCGATAAAGAAATGGCACTTGTCCGCGCACGCGCCGCACCTGACACAGATATCCATGAAAACTTTCAGGGAGCGAAACTTGTCAAGCCGGTCCCTGAATCCTTCATGGACAATATTTTCCCAGTTCTCAGGGAGTTTCCAATCATCTTCCAGTGGATTCCAATCCCTGGCATTGGGCATGCCCACTGCTGCCAGGTTCCTTGCTGAGGCACCGTAACAAGCGATACCCTTTTTGATTTCAACAGGGGTATCCATCCAGCCTTTCATCAAGGGGGGCGTATGATCTATCCTCGCGAGTTCTTCTGGTTTCGGGGTGGTGTCAGCCATATCTACTCCTTCTCTCCTGTTTCGCCCGTTTCTTCGGGTTGCTTGTCTACCGGGAGACCTGCTTCGATCATTTTTTCCCTGAACTCATCTTCATATTCTTCATAGGTATGATATTTGACCGGGTAATTCCACGGGTTGATATGCCTCTTTATTCGGCTGTTGTTGGAAAGGTTTCTTGTGGGGCTCAGGAATACTCCTGCAAAGTGCATAAGCTTGCTGAAGGGGAAATAGGCGATGAGCACACTAATCATAAAAAGGTGGATATAGAAAATCACCCCAATCCCCTCAGGCGACTTGGGCTGGAATTTGAAGAGTCCAACAGCCAGTTCCTTGACGGCTGTAATGTCAACCCGCAGGAAATAGCGCATGAGGATCCCTGTAAATCCGAGGGCCAAGAGCAAAAACAGAGGAAAGTAATCAGCAGGAAGTGAGACATACCGGATCTGGGGGATATAGATTCTTCTCACGAAAAGATAGGTCAGCGCAAGCATGACCAGCATGTCGGTCAGGTAGACCTCCGGGACATTCAGCCCTGGAAACGGCAGTACGCCCAACTGCATAAATCCGTCAAGGCTGTCAAGGAGGCTCACAAATCCGGGGATCTGCTGCAGAAAGAGCCTGAAATGTCGCAGGAAAATAACCAGAAAGGAATAGTGGAACATCAGGGCCGCCAGCCACAGCCATTTTTCCCATTCGTAGTCTACTTTCGGCACACCGTCAATATTCCGGTACTCCAGCCTGGTATTCCTGAAGAGTGATCGAAACGTCAGGACTTCAAATATCATCCTGATAATCACTCCGCCGGTGCCTTTCGGGTTGTCGATACAGCTGTGTTTGATCCAGGGCAATGACCATTGCTGGCCTGCAGTCGTGGGGATTCGGAACGGCGACGGGGACCGGGCCCACCCGATCACCCTTACCACGATTCCCACAAAAAAGGTTGCCATGGCAGCATACGGTACAATAATGCCGAAGAGTACACGCAAATTAAGTGCACCCACGCCGATCCATGGGATCAACACCAGCACAATAACGGCAAAAAAGGAAAAGAGGATGCTCACGATGAAGTTCATAAATGCCTACCTCGCTCTCAAGTAACTCACTCTGTGTTGTGATTTCCGAGATCCGGCACGGTATCCGGGATCTCGCATACCAGATTTGCCCGTTCAAGTAACCTTGCGACCTGTCGTTTGATCTCATTTGCCCGCAGGTCAAATATCTTTTCACGCCGCTTGGAATAAATCTCAAAACCCGTCAGGAGTAAACGGTCCAGTTTTTCATCCACGTCCTGCACCAGGACCGATGTGCCGTTCCCGGAACCTTTCTCCTGTAACGCATTCCTGATAACCTTTTTGAACTCAAAAAGAAAACCAACCGCTCCCGACGGGGAGAAATCCTGAATCGCCCGTACCCGCAGGATAGCGTCCAGAGCGGAATTCATTTTGTCAGCTTCATCATTGACAAAAGCCTCAAAAAGCCTTTCAACTTCTTCCCTGTATGTCTGGCCCACTGGATTTGCGAACCTGCTCTTTTCTTTCCTCAGGAATCTCCTCGTATCCGAGGGGTATGAATCTATCAATGCATCCAGGCATTTTCGCGTTATGCCTGCCTTTTGCCCCGATAAAAGATCTGCAAGTATCATTTACAAGCCGTCTCTTCCGCCACCTTCCTGGCTCTTTTGGCCATTCGACTCATCAAAAGGAATAGCATTCCCAATTTTGTTTGCAACACAAAAAACCTAACAACTTTCAGGCTGCAGCCTAAACAACTGGATAGTTGCCGCAAGCATTTAGAACGTTGTTGAAGCAGGTCTATAGACAAATTGTTCATGGCTGTCAAGGAAAAATTTATAACTTGGTGTTGTGACAAGATAAATAAGAAATTTAGGAGGGTTCAGTGTGGAAAGATCAAAATAAAAATAAAAGCAGGATAGCCGGCTTTGGCTTTCATTAATCCTTCAACTTCACACCACGCATTACCCGCATGAACCCTTTTTCAGATGTACCTGGATCGCCATTATGGCGGCAGGAGTGATTCCCGAAATCCGCGCGGCCTGTCCCAGCGAGACAGGCCTGATCTTTGAAAGTTTCTCCCGTACTTCATTCGAAAGCCCATGGACTGTCCGGTAATCTATTGGATCGGGAATACGAAGGGACTCCATGTGCCTCAATTTTTCCACCTGCCTTTCCTGCCGAAGGATATACCCCTCATACTTGACCCGGGTCTCCACTTCTTCCGCCACCTGGATCTCTCCTTCTTCGAGGCCGGGATCGAAAAGGGAGAGGTGTTTAAAAAAAATCTCGTTTCTCCGCAAGAGCCGCTCAAGGGTCGTCACATTGTCCAGCGGTGATGAACCCAGTTCTTTTAAACGGTCGTTGATCCCGGGGGAGGGGCGAAGTTTCGTCGTACGAAGGCGTTCAAGCAGCATCTTCACCCTCTCTCTCTTCCGGCAGAAATCGCTGTAGACCGGCCCGGGAACCAGTCCGAGGTTATATCCTATATCCCTGAGCCTGAAATCTGCGTTGTCCTCCCGCAGGAGGAGGCGGTACTCGGCCCGGGACGTAAACATTCGGTAGGGCTCCCCAGTGCCCTTGGTGACCAGGTCGTCAATCAAAACCCCGGTATATGCCTGATCCCTGCCGAGGATCAGGGGATCCCCCCCCCTGATTTTAAGCACTGCATTTATTCCCGCCAGGAGGCCCTGGGCAGCCGCTTCCTCGTACCCGGAGGTGCCGTTGATCTGGCCCGCATGATACAGGCCTCTGACAAGTTTTGTCTCCTGGGTCGGTTTCAGCTGCCGGGGGTCCACATAATCATACTCTATGGCATAGCCGGGACGCAGAATCTCCGCATGCTCCAGACCGGCGATGGATCGGATCATGCTCACCTGCACATCAATCGGAAGGCTCGTGGGCAGGCCGTTGGGGTACACTTCAACCGTATCCAGACCCTCCGGCTCGAGAAACACCTGATGGCGTTCTTTTTCCTCGAATCTCACCACCTTATCTTCAATGGAAGGGCAGTATCTCGCCCCCACACCCTTGATCACTCCTGCGAAAAGAGGTGACCGATCAAGCCCTCGCCGGATTATTTCATGTGTCTTCGTGTTCGTATAGGTGATATGGCAGGGGACCTGGGGCAGGGGGATATGCTTCGTGGTAAAAGAAAAAGGCCTCGGATTCCTGTCTCCCTCCTGGATCTCCAGGCCTTCGTAATCAATGGACTTTCCATTGAGTCGGGGAGTTGTTCCTGTTTTTAGTCTTCCCACCTGGAACCCTACGTCGCGCAGCTGCCGCGAAAGGCTTTCAGAAGGGGGATCACCCATGCGGCCGGCAGGGAAGTGATCAAGGCCCACATGGATAAGCCCACCCAGGAAGGTGCCGGTGGTCAAAATAACCGTTTTGGACAGAAACCGTTCGTGGATGCTGGTCTCCACGCCACCCACTGCGCCATCCTTGATAAGGAGTTTTTCCACCATCCCCTGGCGGATATCCAGGTTCGCCTGTGCCTCCACCACGGATTTCAACCTTTTCCGGTAAAGATCACGGTCATTTTGTGATCGCGACCCCTGGACTGCCAGCCCTTTCCTGGTATTGAGCCGCCTGAACTGAATGCCGGTGGCATCGGCGTTATGAGCCATTTCACCGCCCAGGGCATCAATTTCCTTGACCAGATGTCCTTTTGCCAGACCGCCGACCGCCGGGTTACAGCTCATCACGCCGATATGGTCAAGATTGATCGTAAGGAGCAGGGTGGGATGCCCCATCCTGGCCGCTGCAAGGGCGGCCTCGCACCCGGCATGGCCTGCTCCCACCACAATTACATCGTATTCTTTATCGTATGTGGGCATGATAAGGTCTCAGGTGACAGTTCATAACTCATGGCTGACAAGTAATATCCATCCATAAATCATAGATTTCAGGATGGAGCCGTTCGCGGTGAGCATTTAGCTATGAGGGCAATGAGCTATTTTCTTTCCGTCTTTACCAACAGCCAAGGCCAAAAGCCAGCATCCTCAAATTGCCATTTGCGGTTGGACAATGCTACGAGCTGTGGAAAGGATTCTTGATCATGATGGTTTCTTTCCGTGCAGGCCCCACCGAAACGATGGAAAGCGGCACACCTGTTTTTTCCTGGATCACATCGAGATACGTCCGCGCCTGAGCCGGCAAATCCGCCAGTTGCCGGGCCCCTGAGATGTCTTCCTGCCAACCATGCAATTCCTGATAAACAGGGGTGCATTCCGCGAATTTGGACAGGCTCGCCGGCCGGGATGGAAGCCGCTGTCCCTTCCATTCATAGCCTACACATACCCGTAGGGTATCAAGGCCGGTCAGCACGTCCAGTTTGGTGATTGCAAGGCTGTTCAATCCATTGAGACGCGCCGAATCCTTGAGCACCACAAGGTCAAGCCACCCGCACCGCCTTCTCCTCCCCGTGGTGGAACCGAATTCTTTCCCCCGTTCCTGTATGTAATCACCAGTTCCATCCGTCAGTTCCGTTACAAAAGGCCCCGCTCCCACACGGGTGGTATAGGCCTTTACCACGCCCACCACATGATGGAGCTGACCGGGACCGACTCCAGCGCCGGCACAAGCGGCCCCCGCAACCGGGTTAGAAGACGTGACAAAGGGATAGGTTCCATGGTCAATATCCAGGTGTGTGCCCTGGGCGCCCTCAAAAAGGATATTTTTCTTCCGCTTCAGCGCCTCTTCCATCTCAAGGGAAACATCCGTCAGGAACGAAGAAAGCTTTTTCCCGTACGCGAGGGTTTCTTTGAGGACCTCCTTTTCATCCAGCGCTTGACCATCAAGGAATTGTTGGAGATAGAAATTTTTCTCTTTCAGACAGGCTTTGATCTTCTTTTCCAGGGTTTCAGGTTCGGTCAGGTCAATAGCCCTGATCCCAATGCGGGCCGCCTTGTCTTCGTAACAGGGGCCGATCCCACGGCCGGTTGTCCCGATCTTTTCCTTGCCCTTTGCCGCTTCCCTGGCCAGGTCCACGGCCTTGTGGTAGGGCATGATGACGTGAGCCTTTTCACTGAGGGCAAGCCTTTCAGGATCCACGCGGATACCCGCTTTCTCCAGGTTTTCCATTTCTTTGAGCAAAATACCCGGATCCACCACCAGGCCGTTCCCGATCAAGCATTTTTTCCCTTCATAGAGGATTCCCGAAGGGATGAGGTGAAAGATGAACTTTTTCCCCTCCACCACCAGGGTGTGTCCGGCGTTGTTTCCTCCCTGGTATCGCACAACCACATCCGCCTCCGCGGTGAGAAGATCAACAATTTTCCCCTTGCCTTCATCACCCCACTGGGTTCCCACTACAACTGTATTAGGCATAACTTACTCCTTAGGATAACAAATATGGAACGAACTTCACACCTTCTCATCTCTCATATTACTCCAAACCATCCGGCCATTGTCAACGGCTTTCCCATCCCCCGCAGGATCTATGGCACAAAAAAGGGGGATGGCCCGTATTCAGCTTTCCATCCCCCTCTCTTTTTGGTTGTTCTCTATGCTGATCTTACGCGATACCGAGATTGAACTTGAGCGACTTCAAGGTGTTCTTCATGAGCATGGTAATGGTCATTGGGCCCACGCCGCCCGGCACCGGCGTGATATATCCTGCAATCTCCTTGGCGGCATCAAAGTCCACGTCCCCGCGCAGGATAGCAATTTTCTTCCCGGTTTTCTCGCTGATCTTCTCTCCGACACGATTCACCCCGACATCAATAACGCATGCGCCCGGTTTGATCCACTCGGGTTTAACCAGCCCCGGGACACCGGCGGCCACGATCAGGATGTCGGCTCTCTTGCAATGGGCAGCCAGATCTTTGGTCCGCGTGTGCACCACCGTCACGGTGGAGTTGGCGCCGGGACCTTTCTGGAGCATCATGTTGGCAATAGGCTTTCCAACGATATTCGAACGTCCCACAACCACCACTTCTGCACCACTGGTCTCAACGCCGGCCCGGACGATCATCTCCTGAATTCCAGCAGGAGTGCAGGGAGGAAATTTGACCTCTGAACCACCGATCATCAAGCGACCCACATTGACGGGATGAAAACCATCGACGTCTTTATCCGGATCTATGGCGTTCAGCACCTTCTTTTCGTCAATATGTTTCGGCAGAGGCAATTGTACAAGAATACCATGGATGTTTTCATCTTTATTGTACTTGTCAATCAGGCGGAGCAAATCTTCTTGAGAAATATCTTCAGGCTGATTATCCTGAATTTCATGGAAGCCCACGCGATTTGCTGTTTTGACCTTCAACGTGACATAAGATACGGACGCTGGATTTTCTCCCACAAGGATCGTTACCAGCCCCGGCACTTTCCCATGCTGTTCTTTGATTTGCTTCACTTCCTCTTCGATCTCTTTGAGAATCTCTTCCCTTATCTCTGTACCTTTTATTAATTTAGCGGTCATTTCTTTTCTCCTTTCCTGGTGATTTTCTCGCCTTTTCAGGCCATTTTTGAACACGGTAAAAGTTATCTTGTGCCCATCCACAAATAGACTTTGGGCACTAGCGAGTTTCCAATGTAGAAATGAGATATTTTTTACAAAATCAAGGAAATCAAGGGATTACGCGGAGGCGTACTATAGTACGCCGCACAAGTGATCCCGCAGATTGACGCCGAGATTGTGAAAAATAGCCATTTATGGATGGAAACTATCTTGATTCCGCGACACTGGATAACACAAAAGCACTTGAAGATCAAATCTTTTATCCGCCAAGACGTCATCTTTGTCCGGAACGAACAAACACAATGTTTTCACTTGACCGTTCAGGATTGTTTTGCATAGAAACTAGTTGCAATCGCAATCGGAGAGGTGCACAGATGAAACCATCCGGCATCATTACCCTTCTTACCGATTTTGGATTGGAAGATGGGTACGTGGGCATCGTAAAAGGAGTAATCCTGGGGATCAACCCTTCAGCACGCATCGTAGACATCTCTCACCTGATTCCCCATGGGTCTATCCTTGATGCAGCGCTTGTCCTGCAGGAAGCCTGGCATTTTTTTCCGGAAGGCACAGTACACCTTGCCATTGTGGACCCGGGAGTAGGCACCTCCAGGAGACCTTTGGCATTGGAGGTCAGCAACCATTGTTTCGTGGGCCCCGATAACGGTCTTTTCCGCCCTATCATCGATCAATACCCCTCGTCAAAAATAGTACACCTCAACAAGAGCCAGTACTTCCTTCCTGAAATCAGCAACACTTTTCACGGCCGTGACATCTTCGCACCAGTTGCCGCCCACCTGTCCTCCGGGATCGCACTACATCTGCTTGGTTCTCCCCTCGGTAACCCGGTTTCCCTTCCGGTTCCGGTTCCAGAAATACAGAAAAACCTTCTGCGGGGAGAGGTCATCAGGGTCGATCACTTCGGCAATCTCATCACCAACATCAACGCAAAGACGGTTAAAGATTTCATCGGCAAGAATCAAC
>QMLQ01000084.1 GCA_003646815.1 Deltaproteobacteria bacterium
ATTTGATTTCAATTGGTTACACCCCAGAAACCCTCTTTTGGAAACCAGGTTGTCAATCTGAAACTCACGGGGAGGAGAACGGCATATTCTCTCCGCTACGTTCGTCCTTGGCTCCGCTCACTGCGGATTTGTCCGCGCTTCGCTTGGACTCCCCACCCTTCGGGCGGGTCCCCGGTTTTAGCCCTTCCACTGTCCTGTTCCAGTGCCAAAATGACACCGCTCCGGGAAGATCCCGTTCTCCTGCCCAACAGTAAATACCGTTTTGGATAAGAATGGTTCGCCATAGTTATCGGCCTTCCCAGAAGAATGGGCAAACAAAATATTTTTCAGCATGCCAGAGGACAGAAGGAGTGTCAAGCTACGCCCCCGTTAAAGAACCGGATGCGCGGCATCTGTTGCAGAAAGTTGAGTTTGAGCAGGAAGCATGATACCTTTAATCACGGAAGGAACTGCAATGGGATGAGTTTTATTTATGATATAATAGATAAAGTACGTTTAAATGTGTTAAAGTATGGTCTTGTGGCCCCGGGCGAACGTGTCGTGGTTGCTGTTTCCGGTGGTCCTGATTCAGTATGTCTGCTGGATATTCTCTATTCCCTTCTCCAGGAACTGGAAATGGAACTGGCGGTCGCTCATTTCGACCATGGTTTGCGACCGGGCGAAGATCAGGAAGAAACCCGCTTTGTTGCGTCTCTGGCGGCGGCCCGAAAACTCCCCTTTGAGACCGAAAAGGCGCATATTGATGTGGCAGGGGGGTCTCTGGAAGAACGGGCGAGAAAGGCACGGTACCGGTTTCTTGAGAGGGTGAGGATACGTCTATCAGCACAAAAGATCGCCGTCGGCCACCAACGCAACGACCAGGCTGAGACTGTTCTCATGCGGCTCTTGCGGGGAAGCGGTACGGGGGGATTGTCGGGGATTGCCCCCATCAGGGATGGGAAGATAATTCGACCCATTCTGGATCTGAGCCGATCCGAAGTCGAGTCCTATCTGAAGGAACGCGGGTTGCAGTTTAAAACAGACCCGACGAACCGGGATGAGAAATTCCTGAGAAATCATATCCGATCACTGCTGATCCCCTCCCTCCAACAGTATCAGCCACGGGTGATAGATATCCTCGCCCAGACAGCGGATATCCTTCGTGAAGACAATCACTATCTGGAAGTGGTGTCAGGGGAGTGGCTGGCCAGCCATTCAAAAGTATCGCAAAAGGGGCTTGTGGAAATTGGTGTCACTGCGTTGCTGGAACTGCCTCTGGCCGTGAGAAAAAGGGTCATTCGCCACTGTATCAAGACTGTTGCCGGAGGGCTTTCCGGGGTGAGCCTCAAACACATCCATGCCGTGCATCAACTGGCAGCCGGGAGAAGATCCCAAGGCACTCTCTGCCTCCCAAAGGGGCTTGTGGTAGACCGTGTTTATGACCGTCTCTCATTTAGAATGGGGCCCGCCGCAAGGGCTTCTGATTACTTCTACCTCTTGAAAAAACCCGGTCGTTTTACTTTGGAAGAGGCAGCTTGTGTGCTTTTCATGGAAGAAATGCCAAGAGAGAAGGGATCAATCCGGGAAAGCGATCCCTGGACTGCCCATCTTGATGCCGAAAGAATAAGATATCCTCTGGTGTTGAGGAATTTCAGGCCCGGCGACAAATTTATTCCCCTGGGCATGCGGGGTCACAAGAAGGTGAAAGATCTTTTTATTGATAGAAAAGTTCCAAAAGACCTGCGTTCGAGGCTGCCAATTCTCTTGAGTGGCGATGAAATTTTATGGATTTGCGGTATGATGCTCGGCGAAGTTGCAAAAGTGTCGCCGCGAACTGAAAAAATCCTGAAAATTAAGATCGTTAAATCCCTCCACCATGAGAGAGGGGAAAAGGGGTAGAAAAGGGTCAAGAAGAAAAGCGGGGCAGGTTGGAGCGAATGGTGTCCCTGATATTTTTTCTGTACGGGGGTGGAATGATTCCCGCCTCCGTGATGATACCTGTCACGTATTTCGATGGGGTGATATCGAACACCGGGTTGAGGGCGTTCACGCCGGGTGGCCCAATTACTGTTCTTCCGATTCGGGTGATTTCTTCAGGCGGCCGCTGTTCCACGGGGATGGCGTTTCCGTCGGGGGTGGCAGGGTCTACGGTGGATAGGGGAGCAGCTACATAAAACGGAATTCGGTGAGTCCGGGCCAGGAGAGCGACCTGGTAGGTGCCTATCTTGTTTGCCACGTCTCCATTAGCAGCGATGCGGTCAGCGCCGGTAATAACAAGGTCGATTTTCCCCTGTCTCATCAGGGTGCCCGCGGCATTATCCGCGATAACCGTTACCGGGATATTGTCTTCCATAAGTTCAAAGGTGGTGAGCCGCAGACCCTGCAGCCAGGGCCGAGTCTCGTCTGCAACAACCTGGATGTCTTTTCCTGCCTCGTGGGCGGCCCGGATGACACCAAGGGCTGTCCCGTAGCCGGCAGTGGCGAGAGATCCGGCATTACAGTGGGTGAGAATCGTAGAGTGTTCAGGGACGATCCTCAGGCCGTGGTGTCCGATGGTTTTATTTATCTCAATATCTTCAGCCAGTATAATCTCAGATTCCTTCCGCAAGGCCTGTTGAATTTCAGCCACCGGCTGGTCTGCCAATCGATCCACGAGGCGAAGCATCCTCTCAACGGCCCACCGGAGGTTGACTGCGGTGGGCCGCGCAAGCCGCATCTGTTCAGCCAAGAGAGAAAAACGCGATTTGAAATCAGGAAATGACCGGGCACGAATGCAGGAAGCTCCGAGGGCAAGACCCATTGCGGCAGCAACGCCTATTGCAGGTGCACCCCTGATTACCATTTTTTTGACAGCGTTTATGACGTCCCTGTAATTGCGGCAGGTGTACCACTCTTTTTTTGCGGGGAGCTTCCGCTGGTCCAGGATGCTGACAATCTCTCCCTCCCATTTAATCGTAGGGAGCATAAGGATTCCTCGCTACTCACCTATTCTTTCAACCCATCCGTACGGGTCGGGCTTGGCGGCATATTGAAGCGCGGTGATTTCGTCGTAGAGTTTTAGAGAAAGTTCCCCCATTTTTCCCCCGGCGACCACATGGTCTTTTCCCTTGTAGGTAATTTGTCCCACGGGGGAAATGACTGCGGCGGTGCCGGTGCCGAATGCTTCCTTCAGCGTTCCTGACTCGGCAGCGGAGATTACCTCGTCGATGCTCAGGGAACGCTCTGAGACGGTGAGGTTCCAGTCTTGCAAAATATGGATGACCGAATTACGCGTGATACCAGGAAGGATGCTCCCATTGAGGGGAGCGGTGATGATTTCATCGTCGATCACGAAAAACATGTTCATGGTTCCTACTTCTTCTACGTACTTCTTTTGCGCTGCATCAAGCCACAGGACCTGCGTGAACCCCTTTTTCATTGCCAGTTCCGTGGCAAGAAGACTCGCTGCGTAATTCCCGGCTGTTTTGGCTTCGCCGGTTCCCCCGAGAGCAGCCCGGATGTACTGGTCTTCCACGTAAATTTTGACAGGATTCAATCCTTCTTTGTAATAGGCCCCCACCGGTCCGATAATGATATAGAAGAGGTATGTTCGGGACGGCCGAACACCTAGATGGGGTTCCGTGGCGAGCATGGTGGGCCTGATATAGAGAGAGGTTCCCTCGGTACGGGGAATCCATTCCTTGTCCAGAAGGATAAGGTTTTTCATCCCCTCCATGAACAGGTCAAGATCTACTTCGGGCATGCACAATCTCCTGGCAGATCGGTTGAGCCTGGCGCAGTTGTCTTTCGCACGGAAGAGATATATTCCATTGTCTTTTCCACGGTAGGCCTTCAATCCTTCAAAGATTTCCTGGCCATAGTGGAGTCCCATGGCGGCAGGGTCAAGATGGATGTCTCCATATGGTTCAATACGGGCATCAAACCAGCCTTTTCCCGATTCATAGTTGGCCAGGAACAGATGATCGGTAAAGATATCCCCGAAACCGAGCTGGGACTCGTCAGTGGGTCTTTTCTTGTGCTGGTCCGGTGATGCGGATGTGATGGTGATTTCCATTGCTCGCTCCTTTAACATCAATAATAATCTTTTTCAGGTTGTTATGACTGCCGTTCAACGCGAGCGCTTGTGCCGCGTGAGCTTGAAGGCTCTGCACTTTTACGCATTTCAGGATGGCCTGATTTCGTATACAACCTGTTCTTCTAGACAATCACATACCATTATTGCGAAAAAAAATAAAGTACTAGCCTCAACCATAATTCTCAGAACGTGCCTTATCCGGGTTAAACGCTGATGAGCTTGTATTTTCGGCTCCCGAGGCCTATTTTTTCTGCGTGGTCCAGTTGAACACGCCAGTCAATCTTTGGATAAAGGGCCGTGAACTTGTCCTGCCCTGCCTGCACACGCCCGGAAATACATGATCCTTCTGCTGGAACGTATCGGTTGACGAGATCCACTGATGCCTGATCTATAGCAACAGGATCCGTGGAAACCACGATCCCGATATCCGGAACGATAGCCGCATCATTGTGGCCGTAGCAATCGCACGCCGGAGAGACCTGTGTTATGAAGTTCACGAACAGCGATTTTTCCCGCTTATTTTTCAATACTGCAAGGGTGTATTCGGCCATTTTTTGCTGGAAGACGACTATATCTTTACTCCATTGGATATCAATAGCACCGTTGGGACAGATCAGGATGCACTCCCCGCACCCGACACATTTTTCAGGGTTGATGACAGCCTTTTTCTTGTCAGAGAGGGTGATGGCTTCATGGGAACAGTGGGCTGCACATTCTCCACACCCGACACATTTTTTTGCCTTGACCCTCGGGCTGAGGTCGGAATGCTGTTGGAGTTTTCCCTTCCTGGCGGCAGAGCCCATCCCGACATTCTTTATGGTGCCGCCGAAGCCGGAAAGTTCATGACCCTTGAAATGAGCAAGGCTGATAAAGGCATCTGCGTCAACAATCTCCCTCCCTATGTATGCGGTCTCCACATGCTCTTGTTTGATGGAAACAGATGCATAGGCCGCACCGCGCAGGCCGTCAGCGATAATAACGGGGGCATTCACCACAGAATAGGCGAATCCGTTTTCAATGGCGGTTTTCAAATGGGAAACGCTGTTCCCCCTTGTCCCTGCATAGAGGGTGTTCGCATCGGTAAGAAAGGGAAAGGCACCGAGAGACTGAATATGGTCCACGATGCGTCTGACAAATACGGGACGGATATAAGCGGTATTTCCTTTTTCACCGAAATGGAGTTTCAAGGCCACCAGGTCCCTTGACGAGACAATATGTTCAAGTCCCGCCCGATCCAGGAGTTCACCGAGCTTTGTCAGAAGATTTCTCTTCATTGAGGATCTGAGGTCGGAAAAGTATACCTCGCTTGTACTCATGCTGTTTCTCCTGCGTTTCGTATTTCTCCCATCCAGGGGCAAGATTCCATTGCGTAAACCATATTGAAAAGTTGTGCGACACTGAAGCGGCCTGTCTGAATGATGTCAAAGGTGGCCCCCGCTCAGGGACCATAAAAGGGTAGGTTTTCTGGTAATTTCTGTCAAGAAGGATTTCATGTGGAAAGAAGCGTATGGCTGCTGCCCCTGAGAATAAGGGATGTTTTTCGTTGACAAGGACCCGCGGCTGCATTAAAAAATTAAGAGAACTTCGACCCCCCGACGCGAAAATGTCTGAGAAAAGAGCAGAGGCAGTGGCTCCGGGGGAGAGCTGCAATGATTTCGTCAGGACCAATCAGGACAATTGTTACAATGTGGAAAGAAAATAAGCGCATAAACCGCATAGTTGAACAAAAAAGAGGCTTGCCGCTTTTGGCTGCGTTTCTCTTTTTCCTTGTTGCACTTTCCCCGGTCCCTGTCCAGGCACAGGCACCGGGCATAAAAAAAATACTGAGTATCGAGGCACAGGACATGCTCAACACGGTGCCTGATACCTACCTCTTGGACGTACGCACACGAGCCGAATATCAGTTTGTCGGCCATCCCGCAGGGGCATATCTTTTCCCGTATCTTTTTTATACAGGAACCCTTCTGAGGAAAGGAGGCGCGTGCAGCTACAATTTTGGGGAAAAGAACAAGCATTTCGTGGAAGAAATTGCAAAGCTGTTCAAGAAAACGGACAACCTTCTTATTATTTCCCGCGACGGCACCAGGAGTGCCCTCGCTGCCAAGGAGCTGGCGGAAGCGGGTTTCAAGAAAGTCTATGATGTGGAAGATGGTTTTGAAGGGCCAACCTTCCCCACGTTTAAGGACAGCAATCGTGACAAGTTCTACAGACAGCTTGCGAGACGAAACAAGGTGATCGGTTTCGGGCTCAGGCGTCATTACGGGTGGCAGTGGTGGGGGCTTCCATGGACCTACCAGATGGATCCCAAGTATGTCTATCCGCCTGACCTGGTACCAAAGAAGAAATAAAGGGGAGGAAAAGAATGGAATCAGCGGACCTTATTGAATTGATGAATCAGATAGAGGAAAAAAAGATCGGATGGGATGTGGTAGAAGAAAAGGTCAAAGTTTCTCAGGATATCCTGAAGCTCTATACCCAGTCAGGCCCGGTCCCGGTGACCCTTATCAATAATTTGAAGAAACTGGTAGAGGAGGGTGCTGACTAGTGGCCATCCATAAATGAGATAGTTTATTCGAGATCAAGGCATGCGAAAATTTTAACCACAGGAATACATGGAGGTATTTCGAGGATTAAAATTTGAGCATAACGCAGATATCGGGCAAAATAGCCATTTATGGATGGCCACTGACTAAGCCCCGATTGAAGGGAAAGGAGCAAAAAAACATGGCTGATGTATTGGAAGTAACAGACGACACTTTTGATGAAGAAATCATGCAGTCAGATATTCCAGCGTTGGTGGATTTCTGGGCTGAATGGTGCGGCCCCTGTAAAATGGTGGGGCCGGCTGTCGCCGAGTTGGCCAGCGAATACAAGGGAAAGGTCAAGGTGGCTAAAATGGACGTTGACCAGAACAGGAGTACGCCTGCGCGTTTCGGCATCAGGAACATTCCGACATTAATCCTTTTTAAAAATGGAGAGGTGGCCCAGACCATCATTGGGGCCTATCCAAAGAATCACATTGAATCGGAGCTGAAGAAGCTTCTCTAGAATACATGGGGGTGCAGCTTTTTTTGCACAGGAGGCGAAATCTGAGGTAAACAGGGCCCCGTTGTTGTAAGAAGACGGGGCTTTTGTGTTCCCCGGGTGGCCGACAGGAAGTATATGGGAATTTTCAAGAACAATAAAACTGTCCGTTTTTGTTATCTGGGACTTCTGTGTCTTCTGGGTGGAGCACTCTTTTTTGGTGGTTGCGCATCAATGGAATGGCTGTTTGGGAAAGAAGAGGAAAAACCGCCTTCAGAGCTGATGGATCAGGCTATGGACGATCTCGCGAGGGGATACTATAAATCGGCGACCGAGGCGTTTCAAAAGATAAAAGACAGATATCCATACAGCAAGTTTGCCATCGTCGCAGAGATGAAAATGGCGGACACCCTTTATATGCAGTCCTCCTACGATGAGGCGTATGACGCATACAAGGAATTTGAAAAGCTTCATCCGAAGAATCCGAGCATTCCCTATGTGATTTACCGTGAGGGAATGTGTAATTACAAACAGATGAAGAGCATAGACAGAGACCAGACCCATTCAATGATGGCGAAGGAAGATTTCGGGCGCCTGGTCAAGCGCTTTCCGAAGAGTGTGTATGCGGCCCGGGCACGCATGAAAATTCGCAAATGCTTTATGGATTTAGCCCAGCACGAGTTGTATGTGGGACGGTTTTATTTTAAGAAGAAAAAATACCGTGCGGCTGCAGGCCGTTTCCAATATGCTCTTGAGCATTACCCCGATGTGGGCCAGTATTATGAGGCCTTGGAGTACCTCGGGAGATGTGAAGAAAAACTCGCCAAGAAATAATTCAGCAGAAAAACCCCACCTCCCTTTTCAATACATCATCGCGCAGCGGAGGGTTAACCCGGCGTGAGGAAGGGCCACAGCAATCTTTTTTCGAGCACGAGGGTCCATCACGTTAAACGGAGCCGCCTGCTTTTTCAACGATAGCATAGAATCTGGAAAAGGACTGTTGCAGGTTCTCCGGACTATTTCCACCGCCCTGGGCCATATCTGGCCGGCCTCCCCCTTTTCCCCCGACAACGGCGGACAATTCCCGGATGATATCTCCTGCTTTGAAGCGGCCCACGAGATCTTTCGTCACCATGCAGGTAAGCATGGCTTTGCCTTCCCGATTGGCCCCGAGCAGGACAATCCCTGATCCGAGCTTATCCTTGATCCTTTCTGCAGCATCACGGAGCTCCGCAGGGGAATCGGCCTCAAATTCTCTTGCCAGGACCTTTATCCCTGCGATGTTCTTGACTCCTGCCATAAAATCATCGGATTTCTGGGCAAGGAGCCTGGCCTTGAGTTGCTCGATTTCCCGTTCTCTGTCCTTCAGGTCCTGGAGCAGGTGCGCCAGTCTCTCGGGGAGCTGCTGCGACGCGGCCTTTAACAGGGAAGCGGATGATTTAAGCAGCATCTCCTGCTCCTGGTCATGGCGAAGAGCAACCTCTCCGGTCATGGCTTCTATCCGGCGGACATTTGCTGCAACGCCGGCCTCGCTCACAATACGGAAAAGCCCGATGTCTCCTGTCCGGTGGATGTGGGTCCCGCCGCAGAGCTCCCGGCTGATCCCGTCACCCATGGAAACCACCCTCACGTTGTCCCCGTATCTCTCTTCGAAAATAGCCATGGCCCCTGTTTGCATTGCTTCTTCCCTGGACATGACCTGTGTCTGCACGGGCACGTTTTCCCGGATGTGGCGATTGACGATGAGCTCAACTTCCCGGAGGTCTTCCTGGCGCACTGGCTTGAAATGACTAAAGTCAAATCGAAACCGTTCATGGGAGACAAGCGAGCCAGCCTGTTTCACATGGTCTCCCAGGATCTCCCTCAGTGCAGCATGGAGGAGGTGCGTTGCCGAATGATTCCTGGCTGTTGCCAGCCGCTTTTCTTCATCCACCTGGGCTTCCACCTCTTCACGGGGGCGCAGGACACCGGATTCCAATGTTCCCACATGCACGGCCAGGTCCTGCCCGAATTTCAAGGTATTTTTCACCCGGAAGCGGGCGGCGGCATCAAGGATCCAGCCGGTATCCCCAACCTGCCCGCCTGCTTCTCCATAGAAGGGAGTCTGGTCCAGGACTATTTCGGCCTCAGTGCCGGGTTCAAGCTTCGCAACCTCCTTGCCCTCTACAAAAAGGCCAACAATGCGGGCCTTTGAGCGCAGGCATTCATACCCCAGAAACCGGGATTTCACCCCGTCGGCCAGGAGTTTTTTGTATATTTCCGGGATTTTTTCCTCGCCGCTCCCTTTCCATGATTCCTGGGAAAGGGCCCGACGCTGTGCCATGGCTTCTTCAAACGCCTCCGCATCAACGGTCAGGTCCTCCTCTCTGGCCACGTCCTGCACAATGTCGAAGGAAAGACCGTATGTGTCGTACAGCTTGAAGGCCACTTCTCCCGGAATATTTGTTTGTCCCTTTGCACGCAGGGTTTCAATCTCATCGTTCAATACCCTGAGTCCGTAATGGAGGGTGTCGGCAAACCGTGTTTCCTCGTTGTGGACCACTCCTTCGATCAGGCTTTTGGACTGAATGAGTTCGCCGTAATCAGGTCCCATGATTTCAATTACTTTCTCACAGATCCGGTGAAGAAAGGGGTCTTCCATCCCCAGGAGTTGTCCAAAACGGATGGCCCGGCGGATAATCCTCCTCAGCACATATCCACGTCCTTCATTGGACGGCATGATCCCATCGCCGATCAGAAAGGCCGCGGCGCGGGCATGATCGGATATAACGCGAAAAGAAACATCCTGCCGGGAGTCTTCTCCATAGCCTTTCCCGCAGATATCTTCGATCCTGGAGATGATCATTTTGAAGAGGTCGGTCTCATAGTTGGAAGTAACACCCTGAACCACAGCAGCTATTCTCTCAAGACCCATCCCGGTATCGATGTTGGGTTTGGGAAGGGGCGAAAGTACGCCGTCACTGCTCCTGTCAAACTGGGTAAAAACCAGGTTCCAGATCTCAAGGTAGCGGTCGCAATCACAGCCTGGAGCGCATTCAGGCCTTCCACAACCAATGGAGGGACCCTGGTCTATGAGAATTTCCGAGCAGGGGCCGCATGGACCGGTGTCTCCCATTGTCCAAAAGTTGTCCTTTTCCCCAAGGCGGACAATGCGTTCTGCCGGAACGCCCATCTTTTCATTCCAGATTTTGTATGCCTCATCATCGTCCTTGTACACGGACACGTATAGTTTTTCAGCCGGAAGGCTGAACTTCTGCGTGAGAAAATCCCATGCCCATTCAATGGTTTCTTCCTTGAAGTAATCGCCGAAAGAAAAATTTCCCAGCATCTCGAAAAAGGTGTGGTGCCTGGCCGTATAACCTACATTTTCAAGATCATTGTGCTTCCCCCCGGCGCGGACACATTTCTGGGAAGTGACCGCCCGGGTATAATCGCGTTTTTCTTCTCCGAGATACAGGCCCTTAAATTGCACCATGCCGGCATTGGTAAAGAGAAGGCTAGGGTCGTCCCGGGGAACTAGGGAGGAACTAGGAACGAGTTTGTGGCCGCGAGCTAAGAAATAGTCAAAAAATTCCTGGCGTATTTGTCTGAAGTCCATCATGCTGTTTTCCTGTGGTTTTTCCTTTCCTTTTTCTATTTGAAAATGAACCCCCCGGTGCCATGTTCCTATTCGGGCAGGGGCTCTGTTTCTGCGGTTTTCTTGAGCCCGGTCTTTTCCATAATGAGGTTAGCGATCTGATCTCTTACATCCGTGTTTTCAGCAAGGAAGCGTTTTACATTTTCCCTTCCCTGTCCGATGCGGTCTTGGCCGAACGAATACCACGCGCCGCTCTTTTCCACAAGGCCCAGGGAGACACCTAAGTCAAGGATGTCTCCTTCCTTGGATATTCCATGACCATAAATAATATCAAACTCCGCCTGTTTGAAGGGGGGAGCGACTTTGTTTTTCACCACTTTTACCCGTGTCCGGTTTCCAATGACCTGGTCTCCTTCTTTAATGGCACCGATTCTCCTGATGTCCAGTCGCTGGCTCGCGTAAAACTTGAGCGCGTTTCCTCCCGTAGTGGTTTCCGGGCTCCCGAACATAACGCCTATTTTCATTCTGATCTGGTTGATAAAAATGACGCAGGTCCAGGATTTGCTGATGGTGCCGGTCAGTTTCCTGAGGGCCTGGGACATAAGCCTGGCCTGGAGGCCAACGTGCTGGTCACCCATTTCACCCTCGATCTCGGCACGGGGCACCAGGGCTGCGACTGAGTCGATAATCAGCGCATCAATGCCGCCGCTTCTGACAAGGATTTCGGCAATATCAAGGGCCTGTTCACCGGTATCCGGTTGGGATACAAGCAGGCTGTCCACATCAACGCCGAGTTTCCGGGCGTATGCCGAATCAAGGGCGTGTTCGGCATCAATGAACGCCACCATTCCCCCGGCGGCCTGGGCCTCCGCGGCGATATGAAGGGCCAGCGTCGTTTTTCCGGAAGATTCAGGCCCGTAAATTTCCACTACCCTGCCCCGGGGGACCCCGCCAAGACCCAAGGCGAGGTCCAGGGAGAGGGAGCCGGTAGAGATGGCAGGGATGTCCAACACTCTGCCGTCCCCCATTTTCATAATAGATCCCTTTCCGAACTGACGCTCAATCTGTGATATGGCCTGATCAACAGCTTTTTCTCTATCCATTGATGATCCCTCCCTGAAAAGGATAATATCTTGCAGCGGAACACACGTGATCGATGAATATTAACGGGTGCCTGCAAGAGAAAATCGGGCAAGCTTTGTATAAATAGAACCCGCTGGAGTCAAATCGCTCTTAAACAAGATGAGTTCCTGGAGCCGGTAAAAAGGGCCTGAGAAATCCTGGTACCCGTCAAGAATTTTTTCCAGCGGGGGCCCTCCCCGGGACCCTTTCTTGAATCTGCACAAGGTCAAATGGGGGCGAAACGGACG
>QMLQ01000085.1 GCA_003646815.1 Deltaproteobacteria bacterium
GGCGGAACCAGCGGCAGTTATGACAAGTATAATCCCGGGAAGGACACCATGGGGAGGGGGATTTTCGTGGTTGATCTCAGTGACGGGAGTCTCCTTTTCAAGGCGGTATATGGTGATGCAGACAACGACGAGGATGAGTCAGAGGACGTAACCACCGGCATCAACCAGCAGTACTGCAAGATGAAGTACTGTTTTCCCGCGGACATCTCGGTCATCCCTTTCTCAGAGAGCAAAATCGTCATGTACGGAGCTGACATTTACGGTCAGATCTGGAAGATTACATACGATTATTACAGTGATCTCTCCCACACCTACTCGGATGTCGACTCCACCAAGTGGCAGGTGAAAAGGATTTTTGCTGCGAATCCCGGGTCTGATCTGGCCACTGGAGATACCGACATAGTACATGCAGCACTGAACACTTCAGATACGGGAAGAAAAACGTTCTATTCTCCTGACGTGTCTTACTACGGGAATGCCTGGACTTCCAAGCCGGTCCTCTATTTCGGTACCGGGGACCGCGCACATCCGCGCTACGCCATGATCTCGAACCGGTTCTATGTGGTTGCTGATCACAACGTGCTCACCCGGGAAACAGATCTCCTGAATCTTACGTGTGACGAGTTGGATGAACAGGCCGATTCCAACGGGGATGGCGCAGTCAACAGCCTGGACACCACGAAGAAGGAGAATTTGATCCAAGTTTTGAAGGACGAATCCATCTGCAGGGGGTTTTACCGGGTGCTTGACGCCCAGGGAGCCTGCGTGGACGAAACCGAAAATGACCATATTGGGGAAAAAGTCCTGAGTCAGCCGACGGTTTTTTTCAAAAACGTCTATTTTACCTCCTACCAGCCGGTGTTCGATGACCCGTGCAATCCCAACGGCAATGCATATATCTATGCCTTGGACTATTCGTGGGGAAAATCGGTCTTTAACTACCACGATGAGGGGGAAGGGAACCCGACCGTCCGGAACATTATGGATACCTATCTGAAACTGCAGAACAGCTCCATCCCCTCGGGAGTTCGCGTGGTGACCAGGGGCGGGCATGCAGCCGGCCTCATCAGTGCGGGGGGCGCTGTCAGCGGTGTGGGTGAAGACCAGGGCACCAATATCCCGGGTCCTCCCGGTGGGGTCTCCCAGATATTGTGGGAAACACGCTAATAGAACATTAAAAATGGAGTCAAGCCATGAAAAAAAACAGTCCTAGAAAAACAACACTGTTCCTTCTCACACTGGCCATTTGCGCCTTCCTCCTTGGCACAGCAAATCTGTCCGCGGCAGAGGAGCCGGCTTTCCACATGGTCACCGGGCAGGTGACCGGCCTGCAGGGCACGGTGATTACTCTTGACGGGAAAGGGCTATATTATCCCATATCAGAGATATATCTTCCCTCATGGGTCAAGGAAGGAGAAAGTGCAAGCTTGCTTTACGTGAGCAAGGGGTATATAAAGTACTACTATGAAATCGTTCAGCCGGGGCAGAAGTTTACGACCCTGGATGACCGTTCAACCGGGGAAAAGGCCACCAGATAATATAGATATATAGATATGGTGGAATGATAATGAGACAGCGCACATTTTTGATTACCTTCATGGTTGTGATGCTCCTGCCGGTGTTGTGGGCACCGGCAGCATTCGCCGATCAGGCCGATGATCTGTTCCAGAAAGGGACCGAGTACCTGCGGGAGGGAAATCTGGTGAAGGCCATCCAGGCGTTCACAGATGTGCTTGCCATCAACAGCAAACACGCTGATGCGTACAATAACAGGGGGCTGGCTTATTACGAACAGGGACAGTACGCCCCGGCGGAAGCTGATTTCGCGAACGCCATCAAGTACGACCCCACGGATGAGAAAGCCAATAACAACCTGGCCCTTGTTTATTATGTCCAGGGCCAGTATGATCAGGCTGAAATTTATTACAACAAGGCCCTATCGTTCAGTGCTGAAGAGAAGCCTTATTATGCAGACGTGTATAACAACCTCGGCGTTATCTACGCCAAAAAGGACAAATTTCAGGATGCATTGACAGCTTATAACAACGCCATCAGGGTGACCGAGACAAAGAACCTTGGGTACACAGATGCCTACTACAACAGGGGCAATCTCTATTACAACCAGGGAAAATTTGACGCGGCAATCGTGGACTACACGAAAACCATTGATTTTTACGAAGGGTCCGTAGACAGGACCTCTTACGCTGCTGACGCCCATTACAACCGCGGCTTATGTTATTACAACAAGAAACTCTACGACCAGGCACTAGCGGATTATGACAGCGCTATTGCCATCCGACCCGACTTCAAGTGGGCCCATTACAGCAAGGGCTATACGCTGTTTATGCAGGGCCGGTATGATCAGGCCCTGGCATCCTTCCAGCAGGCCATTTCCATTGATCCCAATTTTGATTACGCCCACTTTGGACTGGGCCTGGTCTACCAGAGAAAAGGGGACCAGAAAAACTGCATTTCAAGCCTCCAAACCAGTTGTGATCTTGGAAATACCAGCGCCTGCAACGCCCTCAAGGAACTCGGGGCGCGGTAGGACTGATTGGCCAGAATGTCTGGCCAAAGCCATTCCCCCATGCTATATTCCTTTCCATGAAAATCCCACGAAAAGGCGACTCGCTTGAGCTTGATATCCACAAAATGGCCTATGGAGGCCAGGGCCTCGCACGCATTGATAACTTTGTGATCTTTGTTCGGGGCGCCGTTCCCGGCGACCGGGTCCGAGCCGTCATCACCAGGAAAAAAAAGGGGTTTGCAGAGGCAAGGGTGGAAGCCCTGCTTAACCCTTCACTTGACCGTGTAAAAGCCCCGTGTCCCTACAGCCCCTATTGCGGCGGGTGCCAGTGGCAGCAGGTGCGCTATGAAAAACAACTTTTCTACAAGAAGCTGTTTATCGAGGAATCCCTGGAGCATATCGGCGGGCTGGAGAGTGTGGTTGTTCGTCCTCCCCTGCCATCTCCAAGAATCTTCCATTACCGGAACAAGATGGAGTTCTCTTTTTCCGACCGCCGCTGGCTCCTTCCCGAAGAGCTGGACGAGGAACGTGCTGATGCCGATTTCGCCCTGGGGCTCCACGTGCCCGGATCCTATCTCAAGGTCCTTGCAGTTGAGGCATGCCTGCTCCAGGAACAGGAGGGGAACCAAATCCTGCGCTGTGTTGAAGAATTTGCACGCAAAAGCGGTGCTCCTGTTTACGGGATCAAGACTCACCAGGGGTTCTGGCGGTTCCTGACCCTCAGGCATTCCGTGTTCCATGACAACTGGATGGTGAATATTGTCACGGCCGGAGAAGATCCCCCACTCATGGAGGCAGTAACGCACGAGCTCACGACCCGATTCCCAAGCATCAAAACGGTGGTCAATAATATCAACGACCGAAAGGCCTCCATAGCAGTGGGCCAGCGCGAGAAAATTCTTTTCGGAGACGGTGCAATCAAAGACAGGATCGGTCGACTCGTCTTTCGCATTTCCGCCAACTCCTTCTTCCAGACAAATTCCAGGTCTGCACACCTGCTGTATGATCAGGTGGTAAAGTATGCGGAGCCGAAAAAGACCGACAAGGTCCTTGATCTCTATAGCGGGACGGGGACCATTCCCCTGTACCTGGCCGACCTCGTTGATCAGGTGGTGGGGATGGAAATAACCGAAAGTGCAGTCCGGGATGCCAAACGGAACGCGGAAGAAAACGGAATCAACAACTGCAGCTTTGTCTGTGGTGATACTCGGAAGACCGTTGGCTCTCTTGACTATCACCCCCATATCGTTATTGTTGATCCTCCCCGGGCAGGCATGCACAAGGATGTCCTGGCAAATGTCCTGGAGCTCGCTCCTGAGCGGATCGTCTACGTGTCCTGCAATCCCGCCACCCTGGCAAGGGATCTGGATCTCATGAGCGCACGTTATGATATCACCGAAATACAGCCGGTTGACCTCTTTCCCCACACCTATCATATTGAGTCCGTAGCCCGGCTCATCCTGAAAGCCTGATTTTGAGAGGTTTTGGGCAAAAATGAAAATTGACAAAAGAAAATACTTGCCGGTTCTTTATAAAAAAAAGATTGACATACATGGCTAAAGAAATAGAATAAAGCGCTTGAAGTAGAAGAGGGGCAGGCCCAACCGTGAGGTGCGGTCCTCCTGCAGGTAAAGGGGGTGATGACGGATGATGAAAATATCGGTGGTCAAGAAGAGACCTTTGTGTGCTCTTTTGCCGGTAAAACGCCCGTTTTTCCTGGGCCCTGTGAGTGCTTTCAGCCTGTTGGGAGATGTGAATATGCTCGCTGCAACACTGTTCCATGAGGAGTATGATATGTAAACTGCTGCGCGATATTCTATTTCTGAGGGTTTATGAAGGCATCTCATGGCACCATGGGGTGCTTTTTTTATGATTATTCAGGCGGAAGGCTCAAAATTGGGGTGGTCGAATAATTCAAACGTCACAAACCGTGGGCCTGGTCACCCGGTTATTTTTTTGGAAAGGTTGGTGTGAAATGAAAGTAATTGTGCATGATAACCAGATCGAAAAGGCAATCAAGGACCTCAAGCGAAAATTGACCAAAGAGGGTTTTTTTTCTGAAATCAAAGAACGGCGTTTTTATGACAAGCCAAGCGTCCAGAAAAAGAAAAAGCAGGCAAAGGCCGCCAAAAGACGCCGCAAGAGAATGCGAAAATATTAAGGATATGGCCTTGCCGGTCAACAGGCCCCTTTCAAGTCACCGGGGCCTGTTAATCCGTGCAGAGATCCTGCCACCCCTTCTCTCCAATTCCTGGTGCCCCTCCTTCAATGGGCGTTCCAAAGCCCTTGCTGTCAGGGCCCGCTTTACGTGATTGATTTTCCAGTATTTAACACGGTTTTTTCTTGACAAAATGCAGGTGAGCAGGTACATACGCAACACTATCGGTTCCTTGGTCCAGAAACTGTCAACACTAATTGGAAGAGGCGTAAACCTATGGAAAACCGAGCAAAATCATCCGAAAAAGCCACCAGAGGCGGATGGATCTTTCTTCTTCTCGGCTTCATTGGAGCACTTATTATCGGATGGGTTATCTTCCCGATGGTCCTCTATTCAAAACAGCCCCAGCCCATCAACTTCAGCCATGCCCTCCATCTCAACCCGGACAAGGTAGATGGCATCGAGGGCGACACCGAGGCTGAACGGTGCGAGTTCTGCCATGAATTTCGTGATGATGGGACTTTCGCTGGAATCCCGAAACTGAGCAAATGCACCGAATGCCACGATGATCCGGAATCTCCCATGGGTGATTCACCCGAGGAAGTGAAGTTTTTGAAAACCTATGTGGCTGCGGAGGCCGAGGTGCCCTGGCTTTCCTATTACAAACAACCCGTCTGTGTCTATTTTTCCCATATCGCCCACGTGAAAATGGGAAAAGAGAAGTGCAAAACCTGCCACGGTGACCATGGCCATCTTGCCCAGCTGCCGCCCTACCAGGAAAACCGCCTGACCGGCTACAGCATTAATATCTGGGGCAAGCGAATCTCCGGGTATAAGAAGCATCCCTGGGACAGGATGAAAATGGATGACTGTGCCGAATGCCACAAAAAGATGGGGCACGAAGAAAATAACGCCTGTTTTGTCTGCCACAAGTAAGGGGAAATCTATGGAACTGAATAGACGAAATTTTATCAAGCTTCTTGTTGGCGGTGCGGTGGGAATTCAGGTAACACCTCTGCCGTGGAAATTCACTGATGACGTTGCCATCTGGACACAAAACTGGCCCTGGGTGCCTGTGCCACCTGTTGGAGCGTTTGAGACTGTAACGTCGGTGTGCAGGCTTTGCCCGGGAGGGTGCGGAATAGCGGTCCGAAAGGTTGACGACCGGGCCGTCAAGATAGAAGGCCGAACCGACTATCCAGTTAACCCTGGAGGAATCTGTCCGGTTGGTATGGGGGGGCTCCAGCTCCTCTATGATGAAGATATGCGCTTTACCCGTCCCATGAAAAGGGTAGGTCCCAGGGGAGCGGGACAGTTCAAGGATATTTCATGGGAAGAGGCCATTGGAATGCTGACTTCCCGACTTTCCAAACTACGTTCCCAGGGGAGACCGGAAGCCCTTGCTGCGGTGGACGGTTTCATGCGCGGCTCCACCATGTCACTTCTGATTGAACGGTTTTTGAAGGCTTTCGGCAGCCCCAACTATCTCCGTATCCCGGATGCAGAAGAGACGTATTGGATGGCAAACATGCTCATGACCGGACGCGAGGGCCCGCTTGCTGCTGATATCGAGAATGCGGATTTCGTGCTCAGCTTCGGGTGCGGATTGCTTGAGGGCTGGCAGGGAGCAGGCCGGATAATCAACGCCTGGAGTATTCTCCGTGAAAGGGCCCTGAAAGGGAAAGCCAGGGTGGTACAGGTTGAATCGAGGGCATCCAATACCGCTTCCAAGGCAGATCGGTGGATAGCTGTCAAGCCTGGTACGGAAGGGGCTCTTGCACTGGGCATAAGCCATGTTCTTATTAAAGAAGGGCTCTATGATAAGACATTTGTAAACGAACACTCTTTTGGTTTTGATGATTGGACTTCTCCGGACGGAAAGGAACACGTCGGGTTCAAGACCGTCGTGTTGAAAGAGTACAGCCCTGCACAGGTGGCCGGGATAACCGGTCTGAAACCTGCCCAGATTGTCTCACTTGCCATTGATTTTGCAAAGGCAAAAGCCCCTGTCGCCCTTTTCGGTAAGGGGAAGGGCACATTGAATGGAAGCCTCTATGAGACCATGTCTGTTATGGCCCTCAATGCCCTCACAGGGAACCTGAATCGACCGGGCGGATTGCTGGTTTGTGATCCTCTTCCCCTGGATGGACTGCCAGACTTTGAGCAGGATGCGGTCGCCATGACGGGTACGGAAAAGCCACGCCTCGACGGTGCCGGAACCGCTCATTTCCCCTTTAGCAGGAGTCTCATTAACAATTTTGCGGACACGATTGCGGCAAGCGCTGCGTCACCGGTTGATACCCTTCTGGTTTTCTCTTCGAACCCTGCCTTCACGCTGCCGGACGGTGGAATGTTCAAAAAGGCATTAAAAAACATACCGTTTATTGTCAGTTTTTCTCCCTTCCGGGATGAGACATCTGCAATGGCAGACCTGATCCTGCCGGACCACACATACCTTGAAAAAACCGATGATGTGGTTTGGCCGGCCGGGCTGCAGTTTCCCCTGTACGGTCTTTCCCGGCCGGTTGTTGAGCCCTTGTATGACACCAGGCACTCCGGCGAGATTGTCCTGGAGACAGCCAGGAAGCTGGGGGAGAGTGTGGGGAAGGCCTTCCCCTGGGAAGGATATGAAGATGTGCTGAAAACCAGGGTCAAGGGGCTTTTCAGATCCGGGTCGGGACTCGTCAATTATGACGGGTCGAAACCGGTATGGGAAATCCTTAAAGCCCGGGGCCCCGTGAAGCCGGATTACAAGGACTTTGATGCCTTCTGGGGATCACTGAAGGCCAACGGCCTCTGGTATCTGCCCCGGTACCCCGTCAGTAAAGGGGAATATCTGTTCAAAACTCCCACAGGCAAGTTTGAATTCTACAGTACCAGGATCGAACAGGCTGTCTCTCTAAGTGAAAAGAACAGTTCACGGGAGAAAGTGCTGAATACCATGGGGGTCGATGCACGCGGAGACAGGGTCTTTATGCCCCATTTTGAAAAGAGCCTTGCCCGGGCAGGGGCCAGCGGCTTTCCATTGCAGCTTGTTCCCTATGAAATGGTGAATCTCGCCAGTTCCTGGGTGCCGAATCCCCCATTCCTGAAGAAAACCCTCTTTGACAATGAGCTCCTGAAAGATGTTTCCTTTGCTGAAATCAACCCGAAGACAGCGGGTGAATATCATCTGAAAGAGGGCCAGATGATTTCCCTTGAATCCCCTTCAGGAAAGGTAAAGGTGCGTGTGACTCTTTTTGAGGGGGCAATGCCGGGCATGGTTTATTTGCCACAGGGCTTTGGCCACAGTGCCTATGATGAATTTCTCAAAGGAAAGGGGTCTAACCCGAACCATATTATTCATCCTTCCAAGGACCCTGTGAGTGGCTTTCCGGTTTGGTGGAATACCCCGGTTCGGATAATAAAAGCTTAACGATGGTGAGGTAGATGATGGAAGAACAACATGACCATGGCCACAGATTCGGTATGGTGATCGATCTGGATAAGTGCACAGGGTGTGGAACCTGTATGGTGGCATGCGCTGCTGAGAATAATGTTTCTGTGCGTCCTGATGAATCTGACAAACAGCGCAGCATAACCTGGATGCAGCTTTTCAAGATCACCAATGGGAAAGAATTCCCCGATACGGAAGTCAGTTATTTCCCGAGGCCCTGCATGCAGTGCGAGGAAGACGGTCACGGTGGTCACCATCCCACCTGTGTATCGGTTTGTGTGGCCACGGCAACGCGGGTGGATCCGAATACCGGCATCGTCAGCCAGATTTATACGCGGTGCATCGGGTGCAGGTACTGCCAGGCTGCCTGCCCGTATCATGCCAGGTATTTCAACTGGTGGGACGGCTATTTTCCAAAAGGCAAAGGGCTTGAAAAATATCTTTCTCCCGAAGTGTCCCCCCGCATGCGCGGTGTGGTGGAAAAATGCACCTTCTGTCACCATCGATACATGCGGGCGAAGACGCAGGCCTACGCTGAAGACCGGAGAGAGCTGGAAGAGGGTGAGTATGTCACCGCCTGTACTGAGGCATGCCCGGCCCAGGCCATCACCTTCGGCGACCTGAACAATCCCGAACACAAGGTCTCCCAACTGGCCAAGAGCCCCTATGCCTTCCGGCTTCTCGAACGGATCAATACCAAGCCGAAAGTCTATTACCTTTCCACCAGAGACTGGGTGCGGAAAATGGCTGACAATTATTTGCCCGGTGAATTTAAACGTGTGAAAAAAGTGACGGGTTGAGATAGTGATCGCAAGAAAACATTTGAGCATTTCTCCTAGGAGGACAGATTGATGGATTCACCATTGATACCTGAAGGAGTGAAACGGTGTTCCCCCAAGGTCTTTTTCTTCTGGACCTTGCCATGGATAGGGCTGCTGCTCTGGGGAGGTGTCGCTGCTGTTCTATGCTTGTGGAAGGGGCTTAACCAGACCAACATGAGCAATATATTCGCTTTTGCTCTCTGGATTGTATTTGACCTTGGCCTTATTGCCCTGGGAGCCGGTGCCTTTTTTACGGGATTTCTTACCTATATTATCGGCAGGAAAGAATTAAAAAATATCATCAACGCTGCGGTAATTATAGGATTCATCTGTTATTCCGGCGCAGTGGCCATGCTGGGCATTGACATTGGCCAGCCGATTCGAGGGTGGTTCATTTTCTGGCATGCAAATATACACTCCATGCTGGTGGAGGTGTCCTTCTGCATAACCTGCTACCTCGGCGTCCTGGCCGTGGAATTTATTCCGATCATCCTTGAAAACCGAAAAATCCAGGAAGTGAAGGAGCTTCGTCTGTTCGGACACAATCTCCATGAAATTATGGCTGTTTTTGCCGCAACCGGGACCTTTCTTTCCTTCTTTCACCAGGGATCTCTCGGGGGGATGTTCGGTGTCATGTATGCCCGTCCGTTCGCGGCCAGGGGAGGGTTTTATATATGGCCGTGGACATTTTTCCTGTTTATCCTTTCAGCCATCGCGGTCGGTCCCTGCTTCACCATCCTCTGTACTAGGCTGACAGAGGCAATCAGTCGCAAAAAGCTTGTCCCGGACAATGCCATACAGCTTCTTGCAAAGATCTCTGCATGGCTATTGTCCGCGTACATGGTCCTGAAAATCCTTGATACGCTCGTGTGGATGTATGGGAGTGTTCCCCGGGAGGGGCTGACGTTTATGGACTTTTTCCGGCAGGGCCCTTACGGCGTATGGATGCTTGTGGTGGAAATCATTATCTGCGGAATTATCCCGGCGATCATCTTGATGATTCCCAATGCCAGAAAGCAACAGGGTTGGCTCATTACGGCCTCGCTGCTGGCCTGTACAGGGATCGTGCTGAATCGTTTCATGTTTATCATTGTTACCCTGGCAATACCGGTCATGCCCTTTGGCAGATTCTGGAGCTACCTGCCCACCTGGCAGGAATGGGGACTTTCCCTGGCCATTATCGGTTATGGAATCCTGCTTTTCTCTCTGGCATACAGGTACTTGCCTGTTTTCCCGAAAGAATCGGAACTGAATCCTGCCTTGGAAACCAGGGCAACGTAGGAGAGCAAAAATGACGCCTTTTAGTTTTGAATGGCAGTGGAATGTAGAGTATTTTATCTTTTTTGGATTTCTCTACCTTGCCCTTACGGTGGTCGGGTGCGGTCTTGTGTTTGCGGGAATAAAGACCGCGCTGCAGCTCATGGGATTCATGAGAGAACGTCATTTCTAAGCCTGCGTCCCTCACTCACGCCCGTTTTCGTCCTGCCCGTTGGAAAGGCTTCCACCGATGAGGGGTATCGCTGTGGTCATCTTTGACTGCGATGGGGTTTTATTTGATTCCCGGCGGTCAAACATTGCATTTTATAACCATATACGTGCCCGCTTCGACCTTTCTCCCATGAACGAGGATGAGGAAGCCTTTGCACACATGCATACCGCCGATGAATCAATCCGGTATATATTTCAGGGAACTGGGTATGAGCAAGAGGCACAAGCCTACCGCATGGAGATGGATTACTCCCCCTTTGTGCAGGACATGGTGCCCGAGCCGCATCTCCGGGAGGTCCTGCAGACTCTCAAGCCCCGGTTCGGCCTGGGTGTAGCCACGAACCGGAGCGCCACCATTTCAGAAGTCCTGCGCAGACACGGTCTTGAGGGAATGTTTGATATCGTTGTTTCATCCCTCGACGTCCAAAAGCCTAAACCTCATCCTGAGCCTCTTTTGAAGATCCTCCGCTTTTTCCGCAGTACCCCGGAACAGGCTGTCTACGTCGGGGACTCTCCCGTTGATGCTCAAACGGCCATGGCCGCCGGTGTCCTCTTTGTGGCCTACAAGAATCCGGAATTAAACGCTGATTATCACGTGTCAAGTCTCATGGAGATCGTTGGGTTACTGACCCCTAACCCCTGATCCCCGACCCCTGTTTTAACCCCTGCCCCCTGTTAGTGAATCGTGTCGAGAAGGGCTTTTGCCCTGTCTGCAAGCGGGGTGTCAGGCGCCAGGCGAATCGTTTCTTCCAGTTCCTTCTGTGCTTTTTTCACTTGTTCTTTTTTCAGGTAGAGTTGGGCCAGGTGGTAGTGTGGGGTGGCGAAGCCAGGTGCATAGTGAATGGCCTTTTCAAATGCTTTCTTAGCCTTATCCCATTTTCCGGTGGCTTCATAGGCTACACCAAGGTTATCCCAACAGAGGCTGTAATCTGGGGCCAGACTCAAGGCCTCCCGGTAACTTTCGATGGCTTTTTGGTATTCACCGGCATGAAAATATGCCCGGCCGAGGTTATTATAGGCAAAATGAGGGGTTTTATAGGTAAGGGTCTCCGCTGCACGCTTAAAGCACGCAATGGCCTTATCCCATTTTTTCAAGATCAGGTAGAGCGTTCCTAGGTTGTTCCATGCCTCCGGGAAGTCCGGTTCAAGGGCAAGGGCCTTTTGAAAGTATTTGAGGGAGAGCGGGTATTGCTTGAGGTCCCGGTAGACAAGGGCTACCTCAGCCTGGATCCTCGCATTGTCAGGATCAAGCTGGGCCGCCTGAAGCAGGTGCCTGAGGCCGGCCCTCGGCTGGTTTTCCTGGATAAGGGAGATCCCGAGGGCTGCTTCGGCACGTGCCTTATTGGCATTGAGCTGTTTATTGGCGGAACAGCCGAAAAAGAAAAGACAGAAGAAAAGGCCTGCAAGAATTCCCCACTGAATACGGGCCGCAACTGAATCGTTTAGTCCACTGTGTTCGCACAACCTCTCTTGATCCATTTACATCTGGCCGGGAACCGAAACCACTGTAGGGGTCAGGAAGATAAGCAATTCACTCCTGGAATCGGTTTTGCTTTTTGTCTTAAAAAGCC
>QMLQ01000086.1 GCA_003646815.1 Deltaproteobacteria bacterium
AGAAACTTGCATACCACACATTGGGGCATTATTTTCCAGTAACTACTGAGCTTCACCATTCCAGGGTTCACGGTTCAAGGTTAATGGAATCGTAGGTAATTATATTGTCTGTTGAGCAGGAGAAGCGCTCAAGATCTGCCTCGATTGATTTCACAGGGGGAAAGGGCCAGCATGAAAAAGGTTATCAGAATGCGGGAAATGCAGGATAACCAAACGGGAGTTATCCGGAAGGTCTCTGCAACGGGCGAAATGGGACGAAGGATCAGGGAAATGGGTCTTGTGCCTGACACTCCCATTCAGATCCAGGGAAGGGCCCCTCTGAAAGACCCGGTGGCCATAAAAATCAGGGATTACACACTGACGCTGCGAAATAACGAGGCCAGCTACATTATGGTCGAAGTTGATATTCCCGAAGGCCGAGAAGGCGACAAGGCCCAAAAAAAGCTTACCATTGCCCTTTCGGGAAACCCTAATTCGGGAAAGACCACCGTGTTTAATGCAATCACAGGTGCCAGGCAGCATATTGCCAATTATCCCGGCGTGACTGTCGAGAAAAAAGTCGGCCGTGTATTCCACAAAGGGTACGAAATCGAGATAGTGGACTTACCCGGCACCTATTCACTCACCGCGTACTCCCTGGAGGAGATCGTGGCGCGGGATTTTGTGGTGAACGAAAGGCCTGACCTGGTGGTTGATGTGGTGGATGCATCCAACCTGGACAGGAACCTCTACCTGGCGGTCCAGTTCAAAGAACTCGGTGTTCCGTTGCTTATCGCTCTCAACATGATGGATCTGGCTGAAACACGCGGAATAAGCATTGACCCGGAAGAGCTTTCCCGTTTGATGGGAGTGCCGGTGATACCCATGGTTGCACGATCCAACAAAGGTATCAAGAAACTCCTCGATAAAGTCGTTGAAGTTGGAACCCAGGCTCGGGAATGGGAACCTGCAGTCATTACTTATGGCAGGGACATCGACCAGAGCCTCACTGAGATAGAGGAAATCGTGCAATCCAGTGAAGTGGGCGGCAATAAGTATCCAGCACGTTGGCTGGCTATAAAGTGTCTTGAGGGAGACAGCCAGATCCTGGGATTTCTTGAAAACGAGCCGGAATCCGGTTCAAGAATTGAAAAAATCTGTACCCGGACAGCAAAACATATAACATCCACCCTGGAAGAGGAACCTGAGGGAATCATTGCCGATTACCGTTACGGGTACATAACCGGTGTTACCAAGAAATGCCTCAAAAGAAAAATCGAATCCCGTCTCAATCTTTCGGATCATTTTGACCGGATCCTCACAAACCGTATTCTGGGGCCACTTATCATGGTTCTTGTCCTATACGGCATCTACAGTATCACCTTCTACGTAAGCGAGGCGCCGGTGTATTGGCTGGAGAGTCTTTTCGGCCTGCTCAAGCAAGGAGTATCCCTGGTGATTCCCGCCGGGAACCTCCAGTCCCTTATTGTGTCGGGAGTTATTGACGGCATGGGAGGCGTCCTGGGATTTGTTCCGTTGATCATGTTCATGTTTCTCGCCATCGCCGTTATGGAAGACTCTGGATACATGGCCAGGGTGGCCTATATGCTTGACCGGGTGCTCCGGTGGTTCGGTCTCCACGGGAATTCCGTTATGGCCCTGATCGTGAGCGGCGGTATTTCAGGAGGGTGTGCGGTGCCCGGCGTCATGGCAACCAGGACCCTGCGGGACCCCAAAGAGAGAATCGCTACCCTTCTGGTTTTGCCTTTTATGAATTGCGGGGCCAAACTGCCTGTGTATGCAGTTCTCATCGCTGCCTTCTTTCCCCATAACCGGGCGCGCATGCTTTTTCTTCTTACCATGCTCTCCTGGGCCTTTGCCCTTTTTGCAGCGAAGCTTATTCGTGCCACGGTCCTGAAAGGACCCAAGACGCCTTTTGTCATGGAACTCCCCCCGTACCGGGCCCCGACAATAAAGGGACTGTTCATTCATACCTGGGAGAGGACTTGGCAGTACATCAAGAAAGCCGGTACGGTTATTCTGGGAATATCCATAGTGCTCTGGGCCATGATGACATTCCCGGGGCTCTCAAAGGAGCAGGTCAGGACTTTTTCCGAACGTGCAGGCGCGCTCGAGAAGGCGTTCCTGACCGCCCCTCATGTGAAAGATTTCCTGAAGAATCCGCAGGACCTAAACAGCCTGAACAACCTCTATCTCCGGTACCGCTCGGCCAGACAACAAGGGAATAAAAACAACTTGGTCAAACTGGAGAAAGCCCGGCTGTTTCCCCTGGCACAAACGGCCGTTGTTATTGAAGAGGCACGTTCCTGGCCTGAAATTCGACAAAAGGAGTTGATCGCTGTTGCCAGGCGATACCTTCAATTACAGAAAAATCTGAAAGAGATCGCAGCCGAGAAACAACTGGCCCGGCTGAATCGCACTGTTGCGGGATGGATTGGGCGCAGTCTGGAGGCTGTAACCCGTCCCTTGGGATTTGACTACCGGGTCAATATAGCCCTGGTAGGAGGTTTTGCCGCCAAGGAGATCGTGGTCTCCACCCTGGGAACAGCCTATTCCCTGGGTGAGGCCGACCCGGAAGCTGCAGGTTCCCTGTCGGAAAGACTGAAAAACGATCCCCGATGGAATCCCCTGCTGGCCTTTACTCTCCTTGTTTTCACCATGCTCTATGTTCCCTGCTTTGCCACGGTTATCATTATGACCAAAGAGAGCTCTTGGCGGTGGGCGGCGTTTTCAATCAGTTTCAACCTGGCTGTGGCGTATATCATCGCGGTTATCATTTTTCAGGGAGGAAAACTGCTGGGACTGGGAGGATGAAGGCAAAGAATCTGTAAAGGCCGAAAGCACGTTTCGAGTGAACAAAATAATTTGATTTTACTGTAGAAAAGCAGTGAAGATAGTGTTATGATATTTTTTAGGCCTGTGATTCGCCGGATGGCGACATGGGCACTATTTTTTTATGAAAGGGCAGTGCAAGATGGAAAGGATTCCAATCACAAAAGAAGGCCTCGCCCGATTGAGGGAAGAACTTGCGCATCTAATGAACGTAGAACGCCCCAGGAATATCAAGGCAATTGAAGAGGCCAGGAGCCACGGTGATATCAGCGAAAATGCCGAATACCATGCCGCCAAGGAACGGCAATCTTTTCTGGAAGGAAGAATTAATGAGTTAAAAACGGCGATCGGCAAAGCTGAAGTGATTGAGCCTGAAGATGGACCGGTGGACCGGGCCGTCTTCGGCAGGACCGTGACCGTGTATAATCTCGAAACAGAAGAAGAAACAGCTTACCAACTGGTTGGGCCCTATGAATCCAACCCGGAGCAGGGAAAGATATCCGTTACTTCTCCCATAGGACAAGCCCTTATTGGCAGAGAAGAAGGAGATGAAATCAAGGTGAGAACTCCTGGAGGCCTCCAGGAATACGAAATAGTAGAAATTCGATGAGGGAACTTATGCAAAATATTACCACTGACATGGTCGTATCAATGAAGTTCGTCATGCGAACCCATCTGCCTGATGGAACAGTGAAGGAACGGCCTGAAGAAACCATTGAATTCATTTACGGCGTGGAAAGGCAACCGGCATCCCTGGAAAATGCCCTTGAACATGCGCAGCCAGGAGATAAGATACAGGTACACATCCCCCCTGCTGAAATTTACGGTGAGCATGACCCGGTCCTGGTCCACGAAATCCCCAAGGAGGGTTTGATAAAGAACCGAATTAAGAAAGGGGAATTCTACCGGCAGATGAAAAAGGGATCACTGGTTTCTTTCAAGGTGTTGGAGATCCGCCCTGACACGGTAGTGGCCGACTTCAACAAGCCCATGGCAGGCATTGCGGCCTCCATGGACCTGGAGGTCCTCAAAGTGAGGGAAGCCAGCAAGAAAGAAATCGAGACGGCCATTGATGCCCAGAACAAGCGAAGCATCGGGTGCGGGTAGACGGAAGGTTGGTTTGGACCTCGGCGATGACAACACCAATGGCTCAGATTTTTATTCACGGCTTGGACAGCAGCAACCAGGGCACAAAAGCCCGGTTTTTCAAGGAAAACTACCCGGACATGATTATCCCTAATTTTGGAGGCCCTCTGCAAGAAAGACTCGAAAAGCTGGAAAAAGTTCTTTCCGGCAGGTCAACCATAAACCTGATAGGCTCCAGTTTCGGGGGACTCATGGCAACCATTTTTGCCATGGATCACCCTGACCGGGTGAAAAACCTCATCCTTCTTGCCCCGGCCCTGCCCATGCTGGAGGCCCTTCCTGAAAAGCGGGAAAAAATTATTCCCAACCCCACCTGGCTCTACCACGGCACAGAGGATACCCTGCTCCCCCTGGACACTGTCATTCCCGTCGCCCAGAGGATCTTTCCCTCCCTGCACCTTCATGTGGTGGAAGATGACCACATGCTGCACAACACTTTCAGGGACATTCCCTGGGACGAACTTCTCACGGGCAGCTAACCCGCATTTCTTACGGGCAATCTACTGTGGCGGAGGGTGCTACATTGCTCGTCAATAGCTACATCCGATGGTCCAAAGAATTTTCCCTGGTGCAGAAGGACGTTTCTCGCCAAGGTCGGGGGCTGTTTGCCTGGTTGCCTCCGGCAAGCAGGCAAAAAATCTGGTCAATCCTGTGAATCCTGTCGAAAACTTTTGCCTTTATCCTTCTTCCCGGTAGCCATCGGGAACAAGGGATCCATCCACGTACACTCTGTCTTCCTCATCAAGGGCGAACCGCCCCCGCGCAATCATTTCAATGGTGCGGGGAAATATCTTCCAGTCACCGATCTCCTTTAACCGTTCCTGGTGTTCATCCACCACACGCAAAAAACGCTCCCGGTCTTTCAGCAAGTCTTTGAGGGGGACAGGGACAGTAACGGGAATCGCTTCTGAGACCATGAGGAGGGGACCTGTGTCCACACCCGCATCCGTCCAAAGGGTTGAAGCACGGAGGACCTTTTCTCCAGCCGCAATGGCATCGCTCACTGCGTGATCTCCAACATATTTCCGCTTGCCTTCAGGTGTCAGGATGGACAGATCCGCCGGGTGCACATTTACACATCCCCGCAAGGTAATGTAGCTCATGTAGCCTCCGAGGGCTATCACATCTATTTCAAAAGACTGCACCAGGTGGCCGGCGAGGCGGTCGTATTCCCGTCTGGCTGATAACCCCTCAGGGGTTGAAACGGTCCTTTTGATTGAGTGCAGACGGTGAAACGATCGAATATCGTAACTGAAATAGGGAAGACCGTATTCAAGAGCGATTTTTTCCCCCGCGCAACCACCGTCCGCACGGTCGCTGAAGAAAAAAATCACCTCAAAAGGGGACGAGCCCTCTTCCCTTTTCAATCGGCTTTGAAGCTCCAGAAGCTTGCGGACATTGCTCCCTGACCCGGACAGGAACGCTGCCACGCGCATGGGCCGACCTTTCACAACCGGATCGAAGAGGGGCTTTAGAGTCACGATGTTTTCCTTCAGGCTGTTAACCCGTATTTCTCACGAGCAATCTCCTGTGGCGGCGGGAAGGCCCGTGAGAAACGCGGGTTAATCTGGTGCATGAGCACCCATCAAAACTTCCACCGGCTTTAGGCCATAGGGGGTGCCCTGTTCAAGGGCTGCGAGGACACTGCCTCCTCCGGTAAAATAGTAGGTATCAGGGGCATCAAGTCCCTGGAGATAGGTCCCGGGGCACAGTGTTTTCAAGGCCTCCAGGGTATCTCCTCCTCCAAAGAGCTTGAGGGCGGAACGGTTAGAAGCAATGGCTTCGTACAGCGCGCGGGAGCCCTCAAAAAAGTCCGGCATAAACCCCATAACAGCATTGGTGAAGATGGTTCTGGCAGATTTGAGAACCTCATGGACAACCGGGAGTTCAAGGGAACGGGGCGACACATCCAGGATATAGCCGGCACTCCCTTTTTCTTTCAGTTTTTCAAGTGAACGTGTCCGATAGCTCTTTTTTATTTCCCCTTCCATGGAATCGGCCTCAACGAGGTAGGGCAATTCAAGAATTTTTCCTGCCTCTTTGTCAAGTTCAACGAGTTCTGCGGCCAGTGTGCGGTCTTCTTCTGAAACGCCGCTGATTTCCAGGTCATATTTAGCGGAAAGAAAGGTGTTGTACATGAGGCCGCCCAGGATAAGATGGTCAACCCTTTCATAAAGTGCCTTGACCGGACCAATCTTCGTATCATATTTGGCCCCGGCAATAATGGCGACAAAGGGCCTTTCCGGCTCCAGGGCCCGGTAAAGGTTTTCGATTTCCCGCCTGAGCAGTGGACCTGCAAAAGAGGGAAGGCGCCGGGCTATGTCATACGTGGACGCGTGCGCTTGCCAGGAACCAAAGGCATCATTGACAAAAATCTCAGCCAGTCCTGCAAGCTCTCCCGCAAAGGCCTCTCTCTCTTTTCCGCTGGACTGCTCCCCTTGAAACCACCTGGAATTGGGAAGGTAAATGATGCTGATGTTCCCTGTTTTCAGTTCCTCAATGGCGGGACGGATCGAATCATCAATATGAAGAATTCCCTTTTCGGGATCAATTGGAAAAGAGGGAATATGTATCTTGACTCCCAGTTTCTGCCGGAGATAATCTGCTATGGGTTTAACGGACTGCTCCTCTTTGCAGGAGATGATTCCCGTTTTCTTGTCCCTGGGTCTGCCCACATGGGTGATAAGGATGGGCCGCCCACCCTTTTCAACAATGGTGTAAAGGGTTCCGAAGGTGGCATCAATACGGTAAGGGTCCTTGATCTTTCCCTTTTTGACCACATTGTGATCAACCCGTACCAGTACTACCTTTCCTTTCAGGTCAGCCTGCTCGACTAACCTCAACCGGGGATCCAGAACAGTACTTTCCATTTGGTACTTTCCTCTGTTTGGGTTATAGTAGAATTCAGTCGTGAGTCATAAGTCATTACCACTTTTTCTAGTGTAATATCCCTATAAGCAGAGAATCAAGCCCAAAATTGCATGGGCATGGCGCGGAGGAGGAGGCCTGCAGATATGATCGTACGAAACATCAATGACAAGGAAGTCCTTGACACCACTTATATTGCGCATGGCGGCGCCATTGCCCAGATGATCCTGGACAGGAGAACGCTGCAGGAAATCGGTTTTCTGGCCATAGCAAGGCTGGATCCGGGCAAGGAAATAGAGGCCCATGTTGATCCCATGGAGGAAATCTACTTTATTGCCGACGGATCCGCAGAAATGCGGGTGGATGACGAGAAAAGACAGGTGACGGCCGGAGACGCCGTCTGGATTCCTGCGGGATCTGTCCACGCTCTTCTCAATAACGGTGATCAGGAATGCACCATCCTGGTGGTGGCCTCGCCAGCCTGGTAGGAAAGGATGACGCAGAAGGTGCTCATTATCCGCCCCGGAGCATTGGGGGATACGCTGGTGCTTCTCCCGGCCCTCAAAAATATTGGAAATCGGGTCCACCTCATGGTGGCCGGGCGGGAACCAGGCATCTCTTTTCTGAAAAAGGCCGGATTCTACTCCGTCAACATGGAGGGTGGCGGGTGGTACAGGGTATTCCAGGAGAACCCTGATTCCTCTGCGGGGCTCTCCGTTCCTCCCCAAAACAGGGTGGTAGCCTATATGAGCGACCCGGACGGCAGGATAAACGAAAATCTCAAGGCCTATTTCCCTGCGGCTGAAGTTACTGTTTTATCTGCATATCCCGCTCCAGAAAAAAAGACGCATGTGGCCCGCTACCTCTGCACTACCCTGGCTGAGGCAGGTCTTCCGGTTGATCCTGACTGCGCCATGGAACAGGCGAAAAAAAAGCCACTGATCGATGCTGACGCAAAGAGATCCTCGGAGGACCGGATTGTTGTTCATCCCGGATCCGGATCGCCCCGTAAGAATTTCCCCCCAGATTTCTGGGTAGCTTTTATCGAGCGAATCTCCAGGGAACCTGCTATGCAGGTAAAAGGGAAGAGACTGGTGTTGCTGGGGCCCGCCGAGAAGGATTTGCGCGATTTTTTCAGGGAACGAATTTCCGGAGCATCGGAGGTGGCTTTCTGCCCCCGAAATGAGGAGCTTTTGCCTTTCCTTGAAACAGCGCGCCTGTACGCCGGTCACGACAGTGGAGTTACCCATCTTGCGGCCATGCTCGGAACACCGACGCTTGCAGTTTTTCGCGAGGACAATCTCCCCATTTGGCACCCACTGGGCCCGGTTACCCGTGTGATCCAATCGTCAAACCCCGATGAAGCATGCCTTGAAAAGATGGTTGATGCGGCAAAAGCCCTCATAAGGAGGAAACGAAACCATGAACGATGACCTACTGCTCAGGAAAGCACTTTGGTATCGGTGGCTGATTTTCTGGATTTTGGCATTCAGCTATGTTCTTGTTTACTTTCATCGACTTTGTCCAGCGGTCGTGGCACTTGACATGATGCACGACCTCAAAGCGGGAGGTGGACTGCTCGGGTTACTGGGTGCTGCCTATTTCTATCCGTATGCCCTCATGCAGCTCCCTGCCGGATTGCTCTCCGATTCCTGGGGACCGCGAAAAACCATTACCCTCTTTTTCTGCGTGGCCTTTGCCGGATCACTGCTCCTCGGCCTGGCACCGAACCTGCTGTGGGCGATTGTGGGGCGAACACTGGTTGGCCTCGGGGTGGCTATGCTTTTTGTTCCCACCATGAAAATACTGGCCGAATGGTTTCGCGTACGTGAGTTTGCGTTCATGACCGGCATCCTTATGGCAATGGGCGGCATCGGCTCTCTGAGTGCCGCTTCACCCCTTGCCCTTCTCAGTTCATGGATCGGGTGGCGCATGTCTTTCGTCGTGGTGGGTGGCTTTACGCTCGTCCTGGGGATCCTGGTGTGGATATTCGTAAGGGACCGCCCCCAGGACAAAGGATGGCCTTCTCCCCGGACTGAATACAAAACCGGAGCACCGCCATCCATTCGACTTGGAGAAGGGGTCAAAAAGGTCCTTTCAACCCCCGCCTTCTGGCCGCTGGCCGTTTGGTTCTTTTTTGACTGCGCAGTTTTCTTTTCCTTTGGCGGGCTTTGGGGGGGGCCGTATTTGATGCAGGTCTATGGACTCAGCAAGACACAGGCAGGGCAAATCCTGTCCATGCTTGCCATCGGAATGATCGCGGGAAGCCCCTTTCTGAGTTTTCTTTCCAACAATATCTTTGGGGCGAGAAAACCTGTCATGATCCTCTCAAGTGCGATCCTTTTGCTCCTGACAGGGGTCCTGGCGTTTTTCACCAAGGACATTCCAGTGACAGGATTGTATCTTCTCTGTTTCGGTCTCGGCGTCTTTTCAAGCGCTGTGGTGGTCATTGGTTTCACCACCACCAAGGAACTCTTTCCCGTCCAGATGGCAGGGACGGCAACAGGGCTCGTCAACCTCTTTCCTTTCGCGGGGGGAGCCGTATTTCAACCGGTGCTGGGTCATATCCTGGAAACAAACGGCCGCATCGCCGGGGCGTTCACCTTGGCCGGGTATAAACAGGCCTTTCTGATTCTGTTCCTTTGTGGTATCATTACGTTGGGAGCCAGCCTGTGGCTGAGGGAGACCATGGAAAAGGAGGGAAAGGAGTAACAAATGAAAATCGCAATAGGGACGGATGACAAAAAAACCATCCGCAAAGGCCACTTTGGAGAAAGTGCCTATTTCGCCATTGTTGAGGTAGTGAACGGGGAAATAAAGTCAAAGGAGATTCGTGAGAATCCCCGCGCTGGAGGAGAAGGACCCCATGGGGAATCGGCAAAAATCCTTGCCCTCCTGGAGGATTGTGAGCTTTTTATGGCACGCAGTATGGGGAAAAATTCCATGGCAAAAATAGCCGAAAACAAGGTCGATTGTATTATCACGAAATTTCCCGATATTGATCACGCTCTCCAAAAGTTCCTGGATGCCGAAGATGAGGGATTCCGGTATTATGATTTCAAACAGGAAAAACTTATGCCGTGCGCGGAACGGCTGAAAAAATGAAACAGCTGGAACTGCATTTTACCAGGACCAACGGCCCTGCGGATGAAGCTATTGAAAAGCTCATTTCTCTTGTGGGTGGCATCCGTCACGGCGACATGGTCCGTGAGATGATCTTGGCCGCCCTGAAAGCAGGCCAGGAGTGCGAGGACCGGGCGGACCTGAAACTCATGAATACCACCCTGAAAGAGATGCGGTTTACCACCAAGATTTTCGGTCCGTACAAGAAGACCAAGAAAGTCACGGTCTTCGGTTCAGCAAGAACGGGACCGGGGGAGCCGATCTATGAGATGGCCCAACTGTTCGGCAGGCGACTGGCGGAGAAAGGCTACATGGTCATCACCGGAGCTGGACCGGGGATCATGCAGGCGGTCAATGAAGGGGCTGGCCCGGAACACTCATTCGGGGTGAATATCCGCCTTCCCTTTGAACAGAAGGCCAATCCAGTGCTTGAGGGAAACCCTAGAACCATTAATTACAAGTACTTCTTCAGCAGAAAGGTTGCGTTTATAAAAGAAAGCGATGCAGTGGCCGTGTTTCCCGGTGGGTTTGGGACCCTCGACGAAGCCATGGAAACCCTTACCCTTGTCCAGACGGGGAAGCGAAATCCCCTGCCCATTGTCCTGCTTGACGAACCCGGCGGCACGTACTGGACCAGGTGGAAATTGTTCCTCCAAGGAGAACTGCTTCGCCTGGGCTATGTCAGCGCGATGGATTTTTCGCTTTTTGATCTTGTAAGCAGCGTGGATAATGCAGTGGAAAAAATCGATCGATTTTATCATCGCTACCATAGTCTCCGCTATGTGAGAGACCGATTGGTGATCCGCTTGGTTTCTCCGATCGCTCCGGGCCAGGAAACTGCCCTGAAAGAGAGCTTTTCCGATATCCTGGCCTCCCCGCACGAGTTCTTTTTTTCCAAAAAAGCCCTCCCTGAAGAGACCGACGAGCCCGAGATTTCCCACCTGCCCAGGCTGGCCCTTTCCTTCAACCGCAGAGACTTCGGCCGGCTCCACCAATTGATTGATCATTTGAACACCATGTAAGGCTTATGGTGTTAGGTCGTAGGTCTCTCCATGGGCCAGGTGGACGAATCGGTCCAGAAGTCCCTGCGTTTCCATCTCCTTCTTGATGTCCAGGGGAGGAAAATGGACCGGCTCATCACCAAGCCGAAACGTGCCCCAATGCACAATCATCAGCCTTTTGGCATTCAGTTCCCGGAAGGCCTTGACCGTTTCAGCGGGGTTCAGGTGAGATGACGCCATGAACCAGCGCGGCTCGTATGCCCCGAGATTAAAGATGGCAAGATCAATGGAAAAGGCCTTGCCGATTTCCCGAAACCGGTCAAAATAGGCCGTATCCCCTGAAATGAATATATTGAAGCCGCTTGCCCCCTTCACCAGAAAAGATCCCCAGAGGGAACGGTTCGGTCCCACAAGGGGATTGCGCATGGTCCAGTGGTTACAGGGAAGCAGCACAATCTCCTGTTTTCCGTCTTTGTGGCTCTCAAACCAGTCCAATTGCGTCCTGTTCTGCATCCCGAGGTCATTGAACACGCCGCTATAACCGAGAGGGGATATGACGTGGGTATCCCGCGGAAAAACCCTTAAGGACGATTTGTCCAGGTGGTCAATCTGGAACTCACGGGCAGGAAACCGGCATATTCCCTCCGCTACGTTCGCTCCATCGTCCATGGCTCCGCTCACTGCGTATTTGTCCGCGCTTCGCTTGGACTCCCCACCCTTCGGGCGGGTCCCCGGTTTTAGCCCTTCCACTGTCCTGTTCCAGGGCCAAAATGACGCCGCTCCGGGAACATCCCGTTCCCCTGCCCAACAATAAATACCGTTTTTGGATAAGAGTGATATTTTTTGTAACGGCAGTTTAGTTCA